>CAYRIE010000095.1:0-6544 GCA_964424215.1 uncultured Pseudobdellovibrionaceae bacterium | reverse complement strand
CGATGCGCTCACCTTCGGCCTCGGCTCCGGCATTGCCGGCATCGCCGGGGTGGCGCTCAGCCTGCTCACCAATGTCGGTCCCAACATGGGGCAGGCCTACATCATCGATTCCTTCATGGTGGTGGTGTTCGGCGGAGTGGGCAATCTGTGGGGAACGCTGATCGGCGGCATGACGCTGGGCGTGGCCAACAAGCTGATCGAACCGGCCGTCGGCGCGGTGGTGGCGAAGATCCTCATGCTGATCTTCATCATTCTCTTCATCCAGAAGCGCAAGCAGGGCCTGTTTCCGCAGAAAGGCCGCTCGGCGGAGGGTCACTGATGGACATGCAAGTCACAGCGGCTGGCCGCCGCGGCTCACTGACCAGTTTTCTGTTGCGCGAGGACCGCGGCAGTCGCTGGTTTCTGCTGGCGTTGGCGCTGATCGGGCTCGGCCTGCCGGAGGGCCATCGCCTCTTCCACGCTGACCACACCCACCTGCGAGCAGCCCCATCTTTCCAGCAGCTGGGCGACCTTGATATCGCCGTGACCGTAGGCATTGCACTTTACCATGGGGCAGAAAAACGCATCTTTCGGCAGAAGCTTGCGGAGCAAATGAAAGTTGTGCTCCAGTGACTCCTCCGACAAAAGCGCGTGAGTCTCCCGAATCATGTGTGGACTCGCTTGCGCTCAAATAGTTTTTGGTAATGGTAAATGGGCTCAAAGTCGGGCACGAAGTTGGGGTCCACTGCGGCCCGAGTGACCTGATTCCCACCGGCTCTTTTGGAGGAGCTGACTGCATCATCTGCTGAGCGCATCAGGGACTCGCCATCCAAAGAGGCCGTGGGGTACTCACTGACACCCAAACTCAGAGTGACCGTCGGCCGACTCGAGTTCTGGAGCATTTTAAACTTGGTGCCTTCCACCAAGCGGCGCACCTTTTCGGCTTTGACCAGGGCGCCCTCAAATGGGGTGTGAGGCAAAAGGTCGGCGAAAAGGCCTTCGCCCACCCGGCAGAGGACATCGTTAGTTCGCCCCGTCTTAGAGAGCACCTTGGATACCAGGCGCACCAAATCGTCAAAACCTTCGGCTCCCAGCTCCAGCCGCCAGCGGTCCGCACCGTCCAGCTCCATAAGGATCATCGAAAACGGTGAGGCTGTTCTGCGGGCACGGGCCATCTCAAACTCCACCGACTCTTCCATAAACCTGCGGTTGTGAAGACCGGTGACGGAGTCATAATTATCCAGCTGATGATTGCGCAGCAAAAGATCCGTGCGTTCAACGTTGGCTCTGAGCACAGAGAGCGCTCCTTCGATAAAACGCTTTTCCAGATGTCCGGTGACATGATCAAGGAGTACAAAAACGCCAAGGATCTCGCCGTTGGCCTGAAGCGTGTACGCATTGAAGTGATCTTTAGAGAACACTTTCTTCATAAGCGTGCGGAGCTGATCTAGCCCTTCCGGATCGAGCAGCTCTTCACGCAGTCGGCTCCTGTTCCATTCTTTAAACTGTAGGCCAAGACCGCGGTACTGCGACAGCGGCACAACTGAGGTTCCGCTAAGGACCAAGCTGGCCGATGTGGGCACCCATCGGAAAAATAAGGTGGGAACGTGATTGAGCATGCGTGAGAGGGCTTCACTAAAAGAGCGAATAAGGGGGTCCCGTTCGTGAATTCCAGAAAACTCCACCGCAAGGGAAACTAAAGATTCGTAGTGCTGAAAAATGGAATTCGATGAAACTTCGGTCCGAGCGTCCTGGGTGGCTTCCAGCTCGAAGTGCTTTGCGGTGGGAGGCTCTGGGGCCCCCTGTTCCTGGGCGAACTGAGCTAGCAAGCGATCGATGGCCCGTTCCATCTTTACTTTAACCTGAACCTCAGAGGCTAGAGGCTTAAGCCAGAAATCATAGATCAAGTTTTTAGAAGCCAGGGACAGGGCGGTGTGAACTAAGGGCGCGTTGATGGCAGGTAGAATTAAGATTTCGTCAGAGATCTTACGGACCGCCTCTACCGTTTGCTGCAGCTCTTGTTCTCCGACCATAAGGATCACAATGTGAGGAAGGTTCACTTGGATCCAGTCGGAAAAAATCTTGGCGTTGTCAAAAACTGGCGCTTCCATGCCGTGTTTTTTGAGAATCTTAGCAAACTCCAAGCCTTCTGTTAGTTCAGACCCATAGATGGCCGTCACAAACTCAGCTTTGTAGGATTCGACATTCATCATGGTTCCAAATTCCTTCTGGGAGCGCGAATTCGAATGGGTGAAGCAGGCTTTGGCCCCACCGCTTCGTCGGTGATCATCTGCCAACTGTCCTCATCTTCATCCTCATCCTCGTCCTCTTCGCTACCCTTTTCAGCTGGTGCATCTACGGGGCTTTTGGCCGCTGCTACCTCCATATCCAATGGTGCCAGATCACCTAAATCATCCGCCAGGATCTCGTCGATTAAGGGTGCAGCCTCAACTGCTGCTGAGGCAGGTGCGGCTGGTGTTTCGGAAAGCAGCGGACGTGTCTCAAGACAAGGTAGCGTTACTACGAGTTGGGCGCCAAGAGCTGGGCCGCTATCAAAAAGAAGCTCTGCACCTACCTGCTTAAACACACCGTAGGCGTAGGACAATCCAAGCCCTTTGCGCCCAGGTTGGAGCGTCGCAAAGGGCTCAAAGGCCTGGCTTCTGATGGCATCGCTGAGCCCTGGCCCCGAGTCACTGATCCTTAGGCGAATCTGGCCGTCGAGGCGGCTGAGAGTTACTGCAAGAATCTTCTCTTCTCGGCCCACCATGGCTTGCAGAGAATTCTCAAAGATCTCGCTCAGAGCCTTGCGTAGCGCATAGGCTGAGGCGTTCACCTCACACCCCTCTTCGATTTCTTCGGCCAAGGTCACACCCAGATCGAGGCAGCGAGCCCTGTAGGATTCGCAAACCTCCGTGAGAAGCGCTGATATATCTAGCTGAGTCTGAGGGTAGATTTCTTTCTGAAAGAAAACCCTCAAAGTCTCACTTACAGAAAGCAGGGGCCTTAGGTGACTTTCCATATCGAGCAGAACACTTTGATGTTCTGGCAGCAGACCCTTGTTCTTAAGATTCTGCAGAGGACCTAACATCGACCAGGTGTGCTGATGGAGGGTGTCGGCAAACACTTCAAGGTGCGTAAGTGAGGGGTGGGGCTCCTGTGAAGGAACCAAGTCCGCTGGCGACTCAAGCTGGACAACCGGGTCTGAAACCTCAGCTTCTGTTTCTGAATTTGAGCCTTCTTCCTCCTCAGCGGATTCTGTCGTCGGCTGAGCCCTCATCGCCAGGTGCTTGCGGAAAAAATAAATCAACGCGCCCCAGGCGAGCAAAAGTCCCACGGCAATGCGCAGAGCAAAGGCGGTGACAGCGGCCCGGGTTGAGGCCATCTGAGGCCCAGCCTGAAAGTGAAGCTGCAAATTAGTTCCCGGTATCTGCTGGCCTGCGGCCGCAGGTGGAGTGTCAGAGGCGCCAAGCAGCTCCTGCCCGAGGGAGTCCGTCAGGAAAACATTCGCCGAGATTTTCGTGATCTCTTCAGCGAGGGCCTCAAGTGGATTTTCCGTCAACACCGCCACCCATAAAGTTCTCGGCTGGGATTCAAAGGCGTCTTGGGACGACTCTTGATCCCTCAAGAAAGCCAGCAGGTGGTAGTTTGCCGAAGTCTCAGACCTTCGAAGAAAATAGTAAGTGGTGCCATGCTGGTAGTCGCGCTGCCGAAGAAGGCTTAAGATGCTGGCTGTCTCTTCCCTGCCCAACTTCCAACCTGCCGAACGCCCGAGCCTTTGAACCACCACGTCCCCTTCAGCATCCACCTGCATCTGGGCTAAGAGGCTGTAGGGCTGGGGCGGTTCCGTATCGGTAACGACACTGGCGTAGGGGTAGCTATCTTTAAGTCGCTCCAGCCGCTCTAGGAGCAGATTCTGCAGGAGCAGGGTTTGGTCAGCGCCCGAAGCTTGCCACTGCGCCTCGGACACTTGATGGGTGACCCGCTGGACCTGCACCGTGAGCACCGCAACGAAAATAAGAGCCGCGATACCGACTAGGAGACTTGATTTCCAAGACCGCGACATCTGCGATTCCTTTCGTGAAGATCCATCCTAACCTATTGTAGTTTCAGGTGTTCTTTTCCATCAAGCCAAAGGACCTGTGCGGCCCATGGTCCTAACGCGCTACGCAACGCTCGTGCGTCTGGGCCTGCGCGTGCTACACCGGCCGAGCCGGAGAATTTCATGAAAAACAAATTCCTTGTCGTAGGGAGCGGAGTCAGTGGGCTTATTTGCGCGTTGAAACTAGCGCCTCGGGGAGAGGTGTGGCTGCTGAGTAAAGGTAAAATCTCTCACGGAAACTCAGCCTTGGCCCAAGGGGGCATCTCAGCTGTTTCGGACCAAGGCGACTCCCTTGAGTCCCACTTTCAAGACACCTTGGCCGCCGGTGCTGGACTGTGCGATCCAGAAATCGTCCGGCAGGTGGTGGCTGAAGGGCCTGAGCGCATTGAAGAGCTCCTCAAGTGGGGAGTGGCCTTTGACAAAAACTCTGACACCTCCCATCACCTCCACCGAGAGGGCGGGCACAGCAGCCGGCGTATCTTTCACATCGGAGATCACACGGGAGCTGCCCTTCACCACGTTTTAGCGGACAGAGTTGAGCGCACCTCCAACATCCGCGTGCTGGAGAGTCACTTCGCCTTGGAGCTACTGACTGAGACCACCTTAAGTGGCGTGCGCTGTTTGGGCCTGACCGCGTGGGACGATTCCAAAAAACTTCTGCGCACTCTTTGGGCTGATTCGGTGGTGCTGGCGACCGGCGGTGCGGGCCGGGTGTTTCGCTACACCTCCAACTGGGAGGGGGCCACTGGCGATGGCATCGCGATGGCCTACCAGGCCGGGGCCAAGGTGGCGAACATGGAGTTCATTCAGTTTCACCCTACCTGCCTTTACCACCCCGAGGACCGAAACTTTCTTATCAGTGAGGCGGTTCGCGGCGAAGGGGCTCGGCTGGTTACGGTACAGGGAGAGGAGTTTGTCCCCTACCACCACCCTCTTGGAGCTCTTGCGCCTCGGGACATTGTGGCCCGCGCGATGGATGAGCATTTGAAGCTAACGGGCGAGCCCTGCGTCTTTTTAGATGCCACTCATTTGGGAGAGAGTTTGTTAAAGAAAAACTTCCCCGAGATTTTTCGGCGCTGCTCTGAGCTGGGGATCAACATTTCAAATCAACCCATACCTGTGGTGCCAGCTGCTCATTACCTGTGCGGAGGAATTGCGAGCACTCTGTCGGGACAAACGAGTGTGAGCGGTCTTTATGCCATCGGCGAGTGCGCTCACACGGGACTTCACGGAGCGAACCGCCTGGCGAGCAACTCCTTACTGGAATGTTTGGTGATGGCCCACCGGTGTGCTGAGGAAATTCCTTATGACCGAGTTGAGCCTGGCTCACCTGGGCCTGAGATGAGCGAGGCACGCCAGCCTCCCGGAGCTGGCTATCTGTCAGCTCTTTGGACGGAGATCCGCTCTCTTATGTGGGATGAGGTGGGCTTGGTTAGGTCAACGGCTCGCCTGGAAACGGCCCGGCAGCGACTGGGCTCCCTGGGCACGGAACTTACCCCTCTGGTCCGGCGGGAGTCCAAAGAAGTTGCCGAGCTTTTGAACCTTCATCAGGTCGCAACTCTCATTGTAGAAAGCGCACTTAAGCGCAAGGAATCGCGGGGCGCACACTGCAACTTGGACTTTCCGGACCAGGTGGCGCCTAAGGACACTGTGCTGGAGCGAGGTTAGAACCTGACGGCTAGGCCCAAGAGCAGGTTCAGTTGCACGCCCGGCTCCAGGCGAAAGTGCATCTGCGACTGAAGCCACACCATCTCACTGACTTGAAACATAAAACCCGTTCCCATCAGCACACCCAACTCTTGCTGGGCCGGCTCCATCAGATACGACTTATAATGCAGCATGCTTGCGCCCACGGACAGATAACCGATCACGCCGTCAGCAAAAGTGGAGTAGCGAGCTTCCACGTTGGCCTGATGGGAGCTTATCCCCTCAGCCAAAGAGTTCAGATAGGAGATCGATAGCAGCGTCCGGGGCCCCACTCCCCAACCTGCACGAACTCCCCAGGTGGGCAAAATGTCTTCCATCCCCGGAACTTGATCCGGTAGCACCCAGCCGCCGACCACTGCGTACTCTTGAACGCCTTGATCCGAGGCCCATGCATGGGGGGCCCACCACGAAGTCAGTATAAAAGTTAGGATTGCCAGCGTTTTCATGAAACTCCTTTTTACACTGTCCTTAAGCTACAGTAAGCTAAGTGCACTGTGAATTAAAGCAGCATCTACAAGTTGTGGAGATATGAAGAAGTTTGAAGGTGTATTTGAGGCGTTCGACACTGCGGAGCTTTTCTATCAGTGCTGGAAGTGTAATAACCCACGCGGAAGCCTCGTGATCGCTCACGGACTTGCTGAGCACTCCGAGGCCTATGACAGGTTGGCTCAAGGCCTAAAGTCTTTGAACTTGAACATCTACGCATTTGATTTTCGCGGCCACGGACGATCGCCGGGAGCTCGCGGAACCCGGGCAGCG
>CAYRIE010000094.1:0-6651 GCA_964424215.1 uncultured Pseudobdellovibrionaceae bacterium | reverse complement strand
AGGAGGCCATGCAGGAACTGTTGCGTTAAAAACTTGCCTCCGCCCTGGAACCTTTTTAGGGGTTACCAGTTTTTTTGGCGGAGGAATTTTTCCACTTTGAGGTTTACGAATTCTGGATAATCCAGCTGGGTGCAATGAGACCCGTAGGGGATTTTGACCCAGGTGCTGTCGGGCAGTAGCTGGGCCATCCGCTGCTGGAGTTTGGCGGGCGTTACGGAATCCTTAAGCCCTGTCATAATAAGAGTGGGCTGGGTCAGCTGAGGAAGCACCTTTTCGCCATCGTAGTTGAGCATGTCTTCAAACAAAGTCAAAAACACCTCGAAGTCGATCAGTGAGACACCTTTCATATAAATCTCGATGTCTTTTTTGGCAGTGAGGTTCAGATTGAACCCCCCCGCAACGGCGGTCAGCGGAATGCTCAAAGGGCTGAGTAGTATCCAGCGCCAGGCGTTCTGCAGTCCATCGGGGAACTTTTCATAAAGTTGGCGCACGTAGGACAAAATCTCAGCTGTGGTTTTAAAACCTAGCAGGCCCTTAAATGGGTTGGAGGCAAAGCCGTTGATGAAAACCTGTGCGTAGATTCGCTCGGCAAATAGCTCCGAGGTTTTTACGACGGTCTGAACCCCCATGCTGTGACCGAAGAGTGTGGCCTGCTCAATCTTGAGGTGGTTTAAAAGCCCCTCGATGTCCTTTGCCAAAGCCTCAAGCGACAAATTTTCCCGCTCCAGCGGTGTCTCCGATTTGTGGTGGCCGCGGTAATCGAAGGTGATCACCTGGTACTGGGTCGCAAAGTGCCTAACCTGGTGGAGCCAGTGATTCATTTGGCAGACGATTCCGTAGACGAAAACCAAGGGCTTTCCCTGTCCACGGGTTTCATAGTAGATCCGCGTGCCATCGAAGCTGCTAAAATAGCCTGATTTGATTTCGACAGCCTTCATGGGGTCCTCAACGTCTAAAGGATTACTTATCGGTCAAAATGGTCACTTGTATCAAACTTTGCCCAAGACTCACAAGATCGTCAGGCTTAAGCGGCGTTCGCTCAACATACTGATCATTCACCTTAACAAAATGGGAGTGGGGAGTGGTCAAAATCACCTGCTCATCCTGACAATCCAAAGTGAAGCACTCCTCCCGTGCGTCGGGGTCGTACAGGTAAAGATCCAGCGAGGAGGTTCCCACCGTTCGCGGCCCGTATCCCAGCGGCCAGACCTCGCCCTCGTGGGGACCCTGTAAGAACTTTAAGCCCAGAAGCACAGGAAAGGGGTTCATCCTCGGGGCTGGACCTGGAGCACTTTGAAGCGCCGCAAGCAGATCTTTCATCGCGCGGTCCAGGGGGGCCACTTCCAGCTGAAGGATCTTAAAGAGGGTCTCGCCCATTTTAAAGACGGCCCCCTCAGACAAAGAGATCTGAGGGACCTTTTCATCTGGATCCCAGAGGCCGTGAGTGGACTTGCGGTCCCTCAGGAGCATCCTACGGTTTTCATTTACGACCTCGGCGTGGACGGCCGAGATCTTGGGGTCGCTGATCAGGATGTCGGAATCCTTGCGGCCCAGGGTCATTCCGGGCTCAATCCAGTGCTGACGCCCTATTTCTTTTCCTGACTGAATTTCTAAAAGAGCCCTCATAACTCTAGGTTATCCCACGGCCCCCAAGGGCTAAAGCAGGGAAACTTGCGGCCCGCGTAAAGTCGTGGTATTCGACCCCCTACCCTTGCTCCAGGAGTGGTTTCTGGGGCTGTTAAACCGAAAGGCCAGGCATGTTAGAACTGAAGGTAGAAACCTTAATTCGTCCCTATGAATCCGTAGTGATCGTCCATCCGGACGCGAGCGAAGAGGATCAAAAGGCTCTTTTTCAGCGTAACAAATCCATTATCGAATCTTTCCAAGGTGAAATCGTCAATTTGGACACTTGGGGAAAACGCAAGCTGGCCAACCCCATCCAAAAGAATGTGCGAGCGACCTATTTTCACACTCTCTTTAAAGCCACTCCTGAGGCGATTGCAGAGCTTGAGCGCACGATGGGTATCAACGACAAAGTTTTGCGCTTTATGCACACTCGTTTAGAGGACGAGACAGACCTCAACAAGTTTTTGGAAAATTTCCGCAAGTCGATCCAAGAAGTTGCTGAGCGCGAACGTGAGCGTGAAGCCAAATTCCAAGCCAAGCGCGCAGCTCGTGTCAGACGAGATGGCCCGCCCCACGGCTCTGACGGTGGCTCTCGTCCCCAAGGACGTGGTCCTTCGGAACAGAACTAAGAAAGGCCAAATCCTTTGTTTTTTGTTCGACCCGTGCGATTGCTAGGTTTAACTGCGTTGTCCTTTATGCTGACAGCGGGCTCCTTTATTTTGGGCGCAGTTCCGATGCGCTGGATGGAGCAACGTTACGGCCTGTGGGTGACGGGGCTTTGCCACCTTTCCCTAGCAGGCTTGCTGCTGGCTTTCGGGCAAGCTGAATTTTCCTTGGTGATTGTTGGTTTTCTGCTCTTGGTCCTATCGTTCTCTTACTTTGAACGTGAGCTTCCCGGTCGCAGTAAGTTCTGGCTCGGTGGTCTCTCCATAATCTTCAGTGGCGGAGTCTGTGCGCTCCTTCTGGGAGCCTGGGGAGCCCTTCACGGCATAGGCCACCTGCAGCTGATCCTTGAGACCACTCGGCAGCGATGGATGGATGTGACCACGCTGGTGGGAACAGGCAGCTCGGCCCTGGCCAGTGAGCAGATCATCAGACTTATGCCGGGAGTTTTTCTCTCCTGCTGGATCGCAGCTTTGATTCTCGCCGTTCTTTTCGAGTCCGCAGGTCAACCGGCCCGCTCTCGCAAAGCTCCCGTGCTAGCGCTCACTTTTAAGGTGCCCGACATCTTCGTCTTCCTGACCATCGGTGCTGTGTTCGGCACCTTTTATATCTACGAGGGCTATGAGGCGCTGCGCTTGATATCTGAAAACGTACTGCTTGTGTGCGCTTTCCTTTATTTGGTTCAAGGGATGGCCATTGTGACCACTTTTGTGAACGTGTGGCGCGTGCCCCTATTCGCTCGGCTCGTCCTGTTTTTTCTGTTGTTTATTAACTTTTTTATCGTCGCGATCCTGGGTTTTTCTGATTATTGGATCGAGTACCGCCGCCGTTTTTTATTTAAGAAAAAAGAAAATTAGAAGGAGACTCGGATGAAGGTCATTTTGCAAACAGATGTGCGTGATTTAGGTAAGGCGGGAGACATGGTGAGTGTAAAGCCAGGTTTCGCCCGCAACTTTCTGTTCCCCCGTAACCTGGCGCTGGAAGCCACTGAAGGCAAGGTCAAAGAATTTGACCATCTTAAGCGGGTTGCAGAGGCGAAACGCCGCAAGGCTATAGCCGCTCGCAAAGAGCTCGTGGCTAAGCTTCAAGGGGTTACGGTTTCTTTTCAGGCTACGGCTGGTGAGACGGACAAGCTTTTTGGCTCTATCACCACCAAAGATATTTCTGATCAGCTCGACAAGCTCGGATACTCCATCGATAAGAAGGACATCCAGCTGGCCGAACCCATCCGCGACCTAGGCCAACACAAAGCAGTTGTGGACTTTGGCGATCAGCTCACAGCTGAAATCAGCGTCGCTGTAGAGCGAGCCTAAGAGGTAATTTTCTCTGCCGGACGAAAGGGCACAACTGTGGCCGGCTCGTCCGTGCGGAATTCCGCTTGGGCCTGCAGGAGAACCTCCTGGAGGTACTCGGCAAGAATTTCGCGCAGCTCATCGAGCTGTAGTGAAGAGTCTTTTCCCGACTTCCCAATCAGTCGCTCCAACTCGCGCTCAACCATTTCTTGGGGCAGTCCGGTCGCTTTTGATAGCTGTCCTAGCAGTGATTCGGCCATTCTGGTCGTCCTCCTCTTCCGACCTCGATTGGACCAAGATTTGATAGGAATTAAAACTTCGCTGGAGCGATGAAAAAGCAAACTCGACTCCTTCTGGACCAACGTCAAGCTTCGGCCCGAGGGGCACGATTTCGCGGGCGGTTCTGAAGAGGGGCGGGCGCTGCGATGTCAGCTGCTAAAGGATGCTGGGGCGGGCCTTCCCAGTGGCTGAATTTACCGAACTGTCCTTCCCACTTCAGCTTAATTTCGCCAACTGGGCCGTTACGGTGTTTGCGAATGAGCACTTCAGCCATCCCCTTAACGTCGGGGTTGTCTTGTTCGTAGTACTCTTCGCGGTAGAGCATCATAATCAAATCGGCATCTTGCTCGATGGACCCCGACTCCCTCAAATCCGATAACACGGGCTTACGCTGGTCACCGGATCTGCCCTCCACACCACGGTTGAGCTGAGCTAGGGCTACCACTGGCACACCCAGCTCTTTGCCGATGCGCTTAAGGGCTTTGGAAATTTCAGCCACGGCACGCTCGCGGCTTTCCACCTTTTGCTTAAGATCCATAATCTGCAGGTAATCCACCATAATCAGGTCCAGACCGCGCTGGGCCTTTAGCCGTCGGCACTTAGAGCGAATTTCGTAAGGAGAAATACCACTGGTGTCATCGATGAAAAGGTTCGCTTGAGAAATCAAAGAGGCTTTATCAATAAGTCTTTCCCACTCATGCTGGGTGAGCCGGCCCACTTTGATATTACCAAGATTAATGCGCGCCTCAGAGGCGAGCATTCTCATCATGAGCTGCTCCTTGCTCATCTCAATAGAGAAAAAGGCTACCGTTTTTCCGCTGCGAATGGCCGCATGCTGAGCCATGTTCAGAGAAAAGGCAGTCTTTCCCATGGAAGGCCTGGCAGCCACAATGACAAGGTCTCCTGGCTGAAGCCCCGTGGTCATCTCATCGAGTTCACTAAAGCCTGTGGGAACCCCCGTGATGGTCTCAGTCTGGGTGCTCAGGTGGGTGAGCTTGTCGATGCTCAATTTGATAAGTTCGGCAGATCCAGTCAGTCCCGATTGGTTGCCCGGCCGTGATTCTGTGATGGAAAAGATTTTGGACTCAGTGTCTTCTAAGAAGCCCTCAACGTTTTCGTAGTTTTGATTGTAGGCCAGCTCCATCACTTCTGTGCTGACCTCGATCATCTTTCGGAGAAGGGCTTTTTCCCGCACGATCTGGGCATAACTGTCGATGTTCACCGCTGAGGGGACCTTGTCCATCAGTTCCGCAAGGAAAGTGTTCCCACCGATGGAGTCGATTTCTTTTTTATCAGTCAGGTAGTTAGAAACTGTGACAAAGTCGACAGGTTGGCCCTTGTTGTACAGGTACTGAATGGCGACAAATACCTTACGGTGGGCAACTTTGTAGAAATCATTGGCGGTAACGTGCTCGGAAACGGACGCAAAGGAATCAGGGGCTAACATTAAGCCACCCAACACAGACTCTTCAGCCTCTATGTTATGGGGAGGGACCCTCACCGCCATCACCGCCTCCAGTGCGTCATTCACAATTCGAAAAATGCGGGTCTATTCTGGATGTCGTATGAGGTGGCCCGCTGATGCCGTGTTCTTTAAGATGAAGTTCTTTGATTGATTCTGTAGGAATCCATCTTCTTTTTCAAGGTGTTCCGATTAATACCCAAAAGTTGGGCCGTGCGAACCTGGTTGCCATTGTTTTGGCGCAACGCAAGTTCGATCAGAGGCTTTTCAACTTGTTCAAGTACGATGGAGTAAAGGCCGCTCAGCTCTACGTCGGCTTCGCGTTGTTGCCGGAACAATACTTCCAGCTTTCTTTTCACTAAGTTCTCTAAGCTGACCGACTGTAGGTTGGCTACCAACAAATTCTCGGATGGATTGATGTTTGGATCCATACCCCCCACTCACTCAACAACAGGTTAAACTCCACGTTCGGAATCAATCCAGATATACTTGTGAAGCTGCAATTGCAACCTCGCCGGAGACTTTTCAGAAAGAATTTTTTTTGCAAGAAATTTCGGAGTGATCTTTCCGAATGATGGGCTGTATAAAACCTGTGTTCTATCGAATAAGTTATGCTCTTTGCAGAAGGATTCACTCCAATAAAAATCTTCTTCGGAGCAGATGACAAATTTGAATTCCGTGTTGACATCGGCATAGTCCAAATTGGCCTGTTCAAAACTTCCAAAGGCGCCACTGTCGGGGGTTTTAACGTCGATGATTTTCTTAACTCTAGGATCTACGTTAAGGCAGTCCACCGCACCGCTGGTTTCAAGTGACACTTTAAAACCTAAGTCACAAAGACGCTCCATCAGATCATAAACAGGTTTTTGGGAAAGAGGTTCTCCTCCGGTCACGCATACGTAAGGGGTTCCGTGGGAGCGAACCTCCTCAAGAATGTCCGTTAGGTCCCTTCGCTTCCCTTCATAGTAGGCGTAGGTCGTGTCGCAGTAAGTGCAGCGCAGGGGGCAGCCGGACGTGCGCACAAAAACAGTCGGATAACCCACTAAGCTCGATTCGCCCTGGATACTAAAGAAGATCTCATTGATTTTGAGTCCGAGGGCACTGGCCTTCGGCGCTGGTTTGGAATCAGAAAGCATAGGGAAGGGCCTCTTATAGATGTGCTCTAAAATTAGGCAGCCCGTCAGTGCTAGGTTTTTCACCTACCAAAGTCAAGTCCTCATCACCTGGCGTTTCTCTGGCCTGAGTGACGGGATAGACTGATGCAATGGTGGACAAAGTTTTGCAGAGAGTGTCAAAGGATGTGCGGGGGCTTTTTTATGTGTTTGCAGC
>CAYRIE010000093.1:0-6731 GCA_964424215.1 uncultured Pseudobdellovibrionaceae bacterium | reverse complement strand
GGAGTTGGGTTCTTTCAAAAGTTCCCCACCTTCCCTAACGAAGCCTTGGAAAAAAAGTACAGCTTAAGCAAAGATTTGGGACGCTTTGATGTCACTCAGTCTGAATCTGATAAGAACATGTGGCGTGTGCCCACCCTGCGCAACATCGCGATCACCTCACCGTACTTTCACAATGGCAGCGTGGATCAGTTGAGCGAGGCCGTGGACATCATGGCTAAAGTCCAACTGAACAAAACGCTCTCCAAAAGACAGATCCGCGATGTAGTTGCGTTTTTAGAAACTCTAACGGGGGAGTTTCCGGTGATCGCCATGCCGCGTCTTCCGATGACCCCATCCACCCGTCTTAACGTCGAGTACTAACGACACCGATCATCTGCAAAACTATCTTTACATGAGGGGCCCTTGACGGGTCCCTTTTCGTGTCCAGATTTAAAGTGATCTCTTAATCATTTTGAAAGGAGAACACTTATGAAAAATAGGAGTTTGTCACCCTATGACTGGCCCCGCCGTTTCACCAGTCTAATTAACGATGATTTCGACCGTGTGTTCCAGAGCATGTTTAACGAAACACCTAGTCTTCAAAGCTTTCAGGTCAATTGTGATGTTGAGGAAACCAAGGACCATTACCTTTTGAGTTTTGACATGCCTGGTGTGAATCAGGACGACATCGATGTCCACGTGGATGGCAACGTATTGACGGTTTCTGGAGAGCGCAAATCCGAAGAGCGGATGGAAAATCCTGAGAGTAATTATCTTAAAACTGAACGCAGCCGCGGCAGCTTTCATCGGGCCTTCACTCTCCCCAGGCACATCGACATCGATAGTATTGAAGCCAACTATGAAAACGGCGTGCTTGAATTGGTCTTGCCCAAAAGCGCGGAATCCAAGGGTCGCTCGATTCAAATTGGCCAAAGCAAAGGTGGATTCTTTTCGCGACTTACGGGTCAGCAGCAGAAGACGGTCAACGGTCAAGAGCGAGACCTGACCCAGTAGCTCAGCCCTGTATGCGTTCTGTAAACATTAGACAAAAAAGGACCCGTCTGGATTTAACATTCAGCACCTCCTGAGGAGAATTGGAAGATAGGTGGTCAGGAGCGGGTCCAACCGCAGAAAGGAACCTTATGTACTCCCTGTTCTTCAAAAAAGTTCGGCCTAGTAACAAGCTCAAAAAAGAAGCTGAGCGGGTTGCTAATGAAATTCTCGAAGTTGTCCCCCAGCAAGCCGATGTGCAAATCTCGGTGCAAAGGACTCAAGATCCATCGAGATCCTTTCAAGTTTCGATGCTCGTCAGAGGTTTGAGCAGGCCCATAGTGATGACGAGAGTAGGGCACGGTGTCTACAATCTGCTCCGGCAAGTTGAAAAACAAACCTTGCGCGAGATCAAACGCCTGAAAGAAAAAAGGATGGATGCTACGAGAGTGCCGGCAACTTGGACAGAAGGTGGTCCCCTACCGAGCAGGGCCTATGCAAGCTCGGACGTTTCTTAGCTCGCCATCACGTCCCACGAAAGGCCCCATTTTGCGGGCCTTTTTTTGTGGCGCAAAACTTAAATCATAAAATTTCTAAACAGCCTAAATTTTCACAAGCTCAGAAATTGACTTTAAACAGATTGAGAAGTTTACTTGAGTCATCACAATAAGGAGACTGCAAATGACACTCAGAGCACTCGTGTTTTCTTTACTCGCTGTAACCCTGGTTTTGGGCTGTACTAGAAATGAGCCCGCTCAGGACACGCTTCCCCCAGTTCCGGACTTTGAAGCGCCCGCTTTCGAAGATGACATGGACAACCATGATCATGATCTGGACGAAGGTACAGATGAGACCCTAGACGAAGATGCTATGTAAGTCTCCGTTAGGAAAAAAAAGGCCCTGCAAAGGGCCTTTTTTTATGGGCTACTGTTTTAGAACGTAGGCGAATATCAGAGGTGCTACGATCGTGGCATCGGATTCAATGATGTACTTTTTGGACTCTATAGAGAGCTTTCCCCATGTGATCTTTTCGTTGGGTACGGCGCCGGAGTAAGAACCGAAGCTGGTTGTGGAGTCGCTGATCTGACAGAAGTAACTCCACTTTGGGGTATCTATCCTTAAGTCTTGCTCCATTAAGGGCACGACACAAATCGGGAAGTCCCCCGCAATTCCCCCGCCCACTTGGAAAAAACCAACTCCCGTGCTTCCTGCAGCCTTCGGATACCACTTGGTCAGCTCCATCATATATTCCACTCCGGCTTTTAGACAGCGAGGATCAATCTCTCCTTCTAAGCATCTGGCAGCAAAAATATTTCCAAGCGTAGAATCCTCCCAGCCGGGAACAAACAGAGGCAGGTTTTTTTCAGCAGCAGCTAAAAGCCAGCTGTTTTTGGGATCTATTTGATAACTGGGCTTGAGGTCACCTGATTTTAAAATCTGGTACAAGTATTCGTGAGGGAAGTACCTCTCTTCTGCTTTGGAGGCTTTGGACCAACGATCCAGCACAAAGTGTTCAATTTTGCGGATCGCCTCCTCTTCAGGAATGCAGGTGTCCGTCACGCGGTTCAGATGCTTCTCTAACAGAGCCTCTTCTTGCTCCGCCGAAAGAGAGCGCCACTCAGGGATCTGAACATAATGCTCGTGAGCTACTAGGTTAAAAACATCCTCTTCGAGATTGGCTCCCGTGCAAGTGATGGCATGGACCTTATCTTGGCGAATCATCTCGGCCAGGGTCAAACCCAGCTCCGCAGTACTCATGGCACCAGCCAAGGTGATCATCATCTTTTGGCCACTGTCTAGATGCTCCCGGTAGCCTTTGGCGGCAGCTACGAGAGCAGCGGAGTTAAAGTGCCGGTAATGTAAGTCGATAAAATCAGAAATAGGTCCCTGTGACATTTTGGCGTTTCCTTTCCCTAGAGATGGCCTAGGTTCTATGAAAGGGACGCCAAATTCACAAGCCTTTTGTTGCCCTGCTCCTCTTCCAGAGCCTGGTCCACCACATGCTGAATATCTCGGCGTTTTCTTGAAACTAGGTCGTAAAAACAAGGGATCACTACCAGGGTAAAGAGCGTAGAAACGATCATTCCCCCTATTATCACCATGGACATGGGAATCCTAGTTTCTGCCCCCGGCCCAAAGTTAAGGGCCCCAGGAAGAGCAGCTGACACTGTAGAGAACGCCGTCATGAGGATGGGCCGTAGCCTGAGGGGGCTAGCCTCTAAAATGGCCTCTCTTTTTCCCAAACCGCGATCCCGCAGCTGGTTGGCAAATTCCACCAAAAGAATCGAGTTTTTGGTACTAAGACCCGCAAGCAAAATGATCCCAATAAAACTGTAGATATTGAGAGATTGCCCGCTCAGGTAAAGTGCTGCAAAAGCTCCTGAGCCCGCAAAGGGCAGGGCCACCAGCACGATCAACGGGTCCATAAAGCTATTAAACTGAGAAGCCAGCACCATATAGGCCAAAATGATCCCCAGAATAAGCACATAGAAGAGGTTGTCAAAAGACTCCCCAAATGTCTCGGAGGCCCCTGAAAAGGCAATGTAGTAGCCGTCTGGCAAAATTTCAGCTGCAAGCTCTCCGACCCTACTGAGCGCCTCTTCTTGAGAAACTCCTGGTGCGGGATTGGCAGAGATTCCAATGGCCCGGGCGCGATCTTCGCGGCTGATGCTGGGAGGCGCTTCCGAATCTACCAGGTTGACAAGTTCGTTTAAGGGAATGAGCTGCCCCCAAGCGTTTCGGACCAGCACCTTGCTGATATCTTTTGGACCCGCCCTATCCTCAGGCTTAGCTTGCACGCGCACATCAAAGCGCTGCCCGCCGATGGAGTAAAGGGCCACGGGTACGCCGCCAAAAAGAACCTGCATGGCTTGGGAGATCTGACTCACTTCAACGCCGTAAAGTGTGGCTTTGCCACGGTCTGGATAGATCCGCAATTCAGGAGCGCCCTCAATCTCGTCTCTGCGAAGGTCCACGTAATTTCCGGACTCCCGCATTGCCTCAACAAGGTTAGCCGAATAGTCTCTGAGCTCCTCCCAACCCGGCCCTCTCACAGACACGTCAATCAAAAAGCCCCGACCGCCGCCAATGACGCTGCCACTGGAGGGCCGAACAAAAACTTCTACCCCTTCGACGGCGGTGAACTCCCTGCGGAACTGCTGAACGATGTCTTCTTGAGAAGGTCGACGACCCAGCTCAGAATCCACCTGCCTGTCTCTGGCATCTTTGAGTGTCACGAACATGTTGGCAGAGTTACTTTGATCCCCTCCAAAGCCTCCTACTGAAACAAAGTTTCGAGCGACGAAATCTTTAGTAGCCAGAATCTGCTCAATCTCTTTGACCTTATTATCGGTGTACTCCAGGGAGGAACCCACTGGTGTGCGCAGTTGAAGAAAGAGTCTTCCCTCATCTTGAGCCGGTGCAAATTCTTTAGGTAGAACCAGCAAGAGAAACATCGAGCCCACAAAAAACACTACCGCCACAGTAAGCGTTAGCCCCCTCCTCCTGATGAAATGGGGCAAAAGCCTGCTGTAAGTCGTTTTCAAAAAGCTCAGGGTCTTTTCAAAAGCCCTCCCCAGGCGAGTTCTACGTGTGTTCGTCTGAAGGAAGGTCGAACAGCGCATTGGCGTGAGGGTGAGGGCTTCAACAGAAGATAAAGCCACTGCAACTGAGATCGTGACTGCAAATTCGAAGAAGTACTTCCCGATGATGCCGTCCATAAACGCTACCGGCAAGAAAACCGCGATCAGAGACGCAGTTGTGGCAATCACCGCAAAAAGGATCTCCTTACTTCCAGCAAGCGCGGCAGCCACTTTGCTTTTTCCCATCTCGCGGTGCCTGACGATGTTTTCCAGTACGATAATCGCATCATCTACAACAATGCCCACCGCCAGGGACAGCCCCAGCAGGGTGAAGGTGTTCAGGGTGAATCCAGCTGCTGCGATGACGATGAAGGTGCCCACAATGGACACGGGGATGGCCAAGATGATGTTAAGTGTTGAGGACCAGGAGGCCAAAAACGCCCAGCAGACAAGAGCCGTTAGAAGGGCTGCGAGGATGATGGTGAAAATCAGCTCCTGAACAGACTCCTCAATAAAGGGAGCTGAATCGAAGTTCACACCCAGCTCCACCCCGTCGGGCAGCAGCTCCTGGACCTGAACCATCCGCTCCTTAACGGCATCAGCCACCGCCACCGTGTTACTACCGCGCTGCTTGCGAATCCCCAGTCCAATCCCCTGCTGACCGTTAACCCGGCTCATGCGGCGAACTTCTTCAAGCCCCTCTTCCACCGTGGCTACATCGCCAATTTCAACTTTGCGGTAATTGGGACTTCCTCCCCTTCGCTTGATGGCAAGAGAGGAAAACTCCTCAGCTGACTCGGCCTCACCCATAACCCGCAGGTTCGTCTGCTGGGTAGAGGTGTCGATCCTCCCAGCTGGCAGCTCCAAATGCTCCGCTTGGATGGTACTTACGATATCTCCTGCAGAGAGCTCCAGGGCCCGCATGCGATCCAGGTCTAGGTTTACATTGAGCGCAGGGGATACATAGCCACCAAGTATGACCTCTGAGACTCCAGCTACCGTTGTGAAGTGATCCTGCACACGGTTGCGAACCATGAGCATAAGCTCTTTAAGATCCATGTCCGGTGCCGTTACCGACAGCCACATGATGGGTCGATCTTCGGGGTTGCTCTTGGTTACCGTGGGCGGGTCAATGTCGTTGGGGAGATTTCTCTGGGCCCGTCCCAGCTGGGTCTGAACTTCTTGAACGGCCACATCGATGTTTTTGTCTAAATCAAATTCAACGGAGATCCGGGCCGAACCTAGCCGAGAGGAGGACGTGATTTTTTTGATGCCCTCAATGGAAACGATGGCACCTTCTATGATGTCCACCACATCTTTTTCCATGACTTCCGGAGCAGCACCCTCATACCCTACGCTGATACTTACGACAGGGAAGTCCACATCCGGGTTCTGACTTACCCCCATAGTCCGAAAAGAGATCGCTCCGAATAGGAGGAGACCGAACATGAGCATCCAGGCGAAAACCGGGTGACGAATCGACAGCTCTGATATGTTCACGGGCGATCCCCCACAGAAGATTGCAGCCTAATCCAGGCCAATTTGTGTTCAGCTTCCTGGTGTTGAAGCCTCCGCAAGCTTTCCCAGTACTCCCGCTCGGTGGGGTTGACCTCAAGATAGGAAATAATGCCGCTGCGATACTCTTGATTGAGAAGATTGTAACTTTGGCGGTAAAGCTCCACGCTATCTCTTAAACTTTTCAGAGAGGCCTGCACTCGAACGGCGTCTTGGTGCCGGTCTCTGAGCAGCGCATTCATCTCTCTTTGAAGGTGGGATAGTTCAAGCTCCCTTTGCGCTCTAAGATAAACGGCGTCGCGAACTCGAGAATTCACGATGCCGCCTCGGAAAATAGGCAGCGTCAGATTCAGCGACACATCCCACTTGGAATCTTCCAGCACACCGGGGCGCTCAAGATAATAATTGCCTTGTAGATCCACCTGAGGCCAACGGCTCCCCGATTCTAGGCGGCGGTTCTGATCGGCCAGCTCTACATTGGTTCGAGCCACCGCAAGACTTGGATGAGAGCTTAACTTCTCTAAGTATGCGCTCAGGTCAGGGATTTCAGTTGGAACTTCTACATTGTCTACCAACCCATCCGTGAGCTGTAGGGAGGTTCGCACTTCAAGTGCTCTACGGGATGAGTCGAGCTGGGCTTGGATGGAAAGAAGTTCGGCTTCCGTA
>CAYRIE010000092.1:0-6737 GCA_964424215.1 uncultured Pseudobdellovibrionaceae bacterium | reverse complement strand
CCTACACGATTCAAATATTCCAGCTACCGACAAATAAAATGCAGAAGCTGATGGATATCTTGCAGAAAGAAGGATTCCTGGAGGTTAAAGATCTGGGCGAGGGCAAAGTGCAGCTGACTGTGCACCGCAAAGAAGATCTTTTTGAGTTCATCGATTTTTATAACGAGTACCTCTTCAAAGAAGAGAGCAAGCGAGTAACGATCCTTGAAAAAGAGCTCAAGCCCATGAATGCGCTGGTCCACTTCGGCGCCCAGCAGGAGCCCGATGCCGCCGGGAAAATGAAGCTCAACCTCACTCAGATTCAAGAGACATCCTTCGTGGAGCTTCGCCATCAAGTGGCCTTAGACGAGTTTGACTCACTCATTGAAAAAGAGCTTATGGGTGAGAAGGTCTCAAGCAAAGAGGGCTACCTCACCAGTGAGATCGACTACGTGCAGATTAAGACCCTCCATAAGCACTGGCGCCTGATCTACACCCTTCTGAACTTCAAGTAATTCACTCACAGAGGGCAGGTTTTTAGAGCTGGCTCCAGGCGCCGCCAAAGGGGACGAGTCTTCGCTGGTTGAGGTCCATAAGGCCAAAGCTGAGTTCGAGCTCAGCGTGTTGAGTTTGGCCATCCGCTGAGTGCATGGACTGGTGAATGAGGCCGATCTTATCATTTTTTCTTTCAGCCACTGTGCGCACTAGAAAGCTCGCGCCGGGCCGAAGCTCCCGCTGATACTTGATTCGGGCCTCTAAGATGACAGGCCCTAAGCCACTGGCCTGAACCGAGGCCATCGTGACTCCCAGAGGTTTTAAAAAGTCCCAGCGGGCCCTCTCAAAGTACACGAGGTAGGTTGCATGGTTCACGTGCCCCAACCCGTCGATGTCCTCGGGCGCTACAGTTTGCTGGTGGGTGTGGGGCTGACTTTCAGGGCTCAATGAAAGGATATTTCCTTTAGATCAGGAGAGATCACTAGATCCCCCTCAGTGGAGGCTTGGATCTGCTCGATCTCAACTCCTGGGGCTCTCTCGATCAGGTGAAACTTGCCGTCCCTAATTTTAAAGTATCCCAGGTCGGTGACAACCGTGTCGATGCAGCCAACGCCGGTCAAGGGCAGGGTGCACTTATTAAGGAGCTTAGATTTGCCGCTTTTGTCAGTGTGCTGCATGGCCACGATCACACGCTGCGCTCCCGCCACAAGGTCCATGGCGCCGCCCATTCCCTTAACGAGCTTTCCTGGCACCATCCAGTTGGCAATGCTTCCAGTGACATCCACTTCCATAGCGCCAAGGACCGTAAGATCCACGTGACCCCCGCGAATCATCGCAAAGCTGTCAGCTGAGGAAAAGAAGCTAGCTCCTTTGACCGCAGTCACAGTCTGTTTGCCAGCATTGATAAGATCTGCATCCACTTCATCTTCCGTGGGAAAGGCGCCCATTCCTAACAGGCCGTTTTCTGAATGGAGCATCACCGAAAGGTTTTCCGGGATGTAGTTGGCCACAAGTGTGGGGATACCAATACCCAGGTTCACTACAAAGCCGTCCTGAATCTCTCGAGCGATGCGCTCAGCCAGTTGATTTCTTGATAGGGCCATGGATCAACTCCTTACAGTCTTTTGTTCGATTCGTTTTTCGTAGGAGGGGCCAAGGATCAGTCGCTGCACAAAAATGCCTGGTGTGTGGATCATGTCCGGATCCAGCTCTCCTGGCTCAACGATCTCCTCCACTTCGGCTACGGTGATTTTTCCCGCCGAAGCAATCATGGGGTTAAAGTTGCGCGCCGTCTTGCGATAGATGAGGTTCCCATAGGTGTCAGCCTTCCAGGCTTTCACAAGTGCAAAGTCGCCGCGAATCCCCCGCTCCAGGATGAAGCTACGGCCATCAAACTCTCTGACCTCTTTACCTTCGGCCACAAGGGTGCCAACGCCTGTTGGAGTGTAGAACCCTGGGATGCCTGCTCCGCCGGCCCTGAGCCTTTCAGCCAAGGTGCCCTGGGGGCAAAGTTCCACGTCCAGCTCACCTGAGAGATACTGCTTTTCGAAGGTGGCGTTCTCACCCACATAGCTTGAGATCATCTTTTTAATTTGCCGTGTTTGCAGAAGTTGTCCCAGGCCAAAGTCATCCACACCGGCGTTGTTGGAGACGCAGGTAAGGCCTTTGGCGCCGCTTTGCTGAAGGGCTGCGATCAGGTTCTCTGGAATTCCGCACAGGCCAAATCCGCCGACCAATACGGTCATGTTATCTTGGACCCCCTGAAGGGCTTCACTTGCTGAGGGGTAAACTTTGTTCAGTCCGCTGCTCATAAGGCCTCCACAAGCACGGCAACAGCCTCGCCGCCGCCCAAACAAATCGCAGCCACACCGCGCTTCTTATTGTGGCTTTTTAAAGCATGCACCAGCGTTGTCAGGATGCGCGCGCCGCTAGCACCGATGGGGTGGCCAAGAGCTACCGCTCCACCGTGGATGTTCACCTTGTCAGGATCCAGCTTAAGGTCCTTGATGGCAGCCATAGTTACGGCGCTAAAAGCTTCGTTGATTTCAAAAAGGTCGATGTCCTCAAGTTTTAGCCCTTCTCGCTCCATGAGTTTTTTGATGGCCCCAACGGGAGCTGTCGTAAACCATTCAGGGCTGTGGGCAAAGGTGGCGTGTGCTTTGATCTCTGCCAGGGGCTTTAGGCCCGCTTTTTCCACCGCATCGCTGCTGGCGAGGCACAGGGCCGCTGCGCCATCATTGATCTTTGATGCGTTGGCAGCGGTGATGGTGCCCTCTTTGTCAAAGGCGGGCCGCAGTGCTGCCATTTTATCAAACAGAGCTTTGGCGGGCTCTTCGTCTTCGGAAACTACGACTTCACCTTTTCTAGTTTTTAAGGTGACCGGCGTAATTTCACTTTGAAAACGATTTTCCTTTTGGGCCTTCTGAGCCTTAAGGTAGCTGTTTTTTGCGAACTCGTCTTGCTCCTCGCGAGTGAACTTATATTCTCTAACGCACATTTCAGCGTAAAGGCCCATGTGCTTTTGATCAAAGGGGCTTACAAGACCGTCAACAAGCATGGCATCCTTAAGGGTGCCTGGGCCGAGGCGAAGGCCTGTGCGTGATTTTTCTAACAGGTGAGGTGCAAGGCTCATGGACTCCTGCCCGCCAGCCACTACCACCTGAGCGTTCCCCAGGCGAATCGCGTCAGCACCTAACATTATAGCCTTTAAGCCCGATCCGCAGACCTTGTTGACGGTGGTGCAGGAGACCTTGTTCGGAAGTTCGGCAGCCAAGGCCGACTGCCGCGCTGGCGCTTGGCCGGCACCTGCCGTTAATACGTGGCCTAATATCACCTCATCGACTTGATCCACGCCGATTCCGGCAGTGGCAACGGCGGCTTTGATGGCTGCGGCGCCAAGTTCCGTAGCGGGTACCTCTGACAGAGCGCCCAAAAAAGCGCCCATAGGAGTGCGCTGTGCGCTCAGGATAAAGACTCGATTTGACATTGTGTCCTCCTAGGATAGCTGTAAATGAAGACAATTCCCAAACCTTGTCAACACGGTGGAAGCTTTTCTGCCGGGAAACAACGCAACAAACTTGCTTCTTCGAGAATTTAGCTCGACTCTTAAAATTCAACGGGAGGGTAGGTTGATGATCGTGCGAGGGATGCTTGGGGCCATTATTTTCTGCGTCGGTTGGGGAACTGCCCTAGGGCAATCGGTCCAAAATCTTCAGTTTGCGTCAGTTCAGTCCATCCAGGTGGTCATGCCCACTGGAAAACTACGCGTGGAAGCTGTACCCGGCGCCAAGGATATACAGATCAGGGCCTCCTCGCCCGCTAGCCGCTCCGCTCACGTCTCTGCGAGTCAACAAGAGGGCGTTCTTTTGCTTGAGCCACTGGCGCTGGATCCGGGCCTTGAGGTGATCATTCGCGGCGGGTCAAAGCCGCTCCAGATTTTCCTAAATGAGGGAGAGGTCAGCCTGACCTCCTGGGAGGCGCCCGCCGTAATCAGCGGTCACCGCATCCAGGCCCTCACCCAAGGCACCCGAGGCGATTTGCGGCTGCAAAGTCATGCGGGCAGACTGCGCTTTTTGAACCATGTGGGTCCTCTTGAGGTCGACACCTACGGGGGCGCAGTTGAAGTCTCCAAAGTCCAAGGGGATGTGAAGCTGACCAACTTTATCGGATCTAGCCAGGTTCAGGAGCTGGTCGGATCTTTAGCCGTTGACTCTTATTCCGGCCGAGTTGTGGTGGAAAGATCCGAAGGCAGTCTTCACATGCGCGGCGCCCGCGCTCCCGTACAGATCTCCAGTCACAAAGGCGCCATCGAAGGCCAGGTGCGCGAAGGCGCATTGGTGATCGAGTTGGCTGAAGCTGCGCCCTCTATCCGAGTGGAAAGCACCACGGGACCGCTCCAAGTGCGCGTTCCTGCAAGCATCGGTGCCCAGGTTTATGTAAGTTCCAAACAGGGCGCTCTTGCTGTGCCTCGGGGCGTGACCACTCAGAAAACTGCGGCTGGAAGTGTCGGTTGGGGCCGCCTTCCGGGCAGTGCGGGCGGAAGGATTCACTTGAAGTCCGAAACCGGAGATATTAGGATTCGATAATTCTTCGGAAAAGGGTGTGTAAGCATGGCAAAAAAGAAGGCCAAAGCGGCCAAAAAAGTGTCCAAGACCAAAAAGAAGGTGGCTACGAAAAAGGCTGCAGCTAAGAAGGTGACTGCTAAAAAGGCCACCAAGAAGGCCGCTGCGACTAAAAAAACTGCCAAAAAGAAGGCGACGGCCAAGAAAAAAGCCACCGCCACAGCTGGCAAAAAAACCACTGCCAAGCCCACCAAAGTAAGCAAGGCAGCCCCCCAAGCGTCCAAAGCCAAAGCTAAGGCCAAAACTAAGGCGAAAGTAAAAACCGCTGCACCCAAGGTAAGCGCCAAGAAAGCACCCACAAAGGCCAGTACTAAAGCTGCTGCCTCCGATAAGAAGTCCGCTGATCTTGAAAAGAAAAAGCTGAAGGACTCCAAAGATGAGCTCCTAGAGCTAGACGAAGATTTTGATCTGGAGTCCGAAGAAGAGTTTGCAGAAGAGGACATCGATCTAGAGGAAGAGATCGATGAAGAGGATGTCGAGGAGGAGGAGTCCTCAGAGCCGCAGAGCGTGTCTGTAGAGCCCGAAGAAGATACTGAAATTTACCTTACAGATGCTGAAGGCCGCAGGCTTTGCAAGGTCACCAACTGTGACCAGGTGGCCAGTGTGGACGCTTACTGCAGATACCATTATCTGCTCTTCTGGAAGCGCATTCAGGTGCGCAAAAAGATTCTCAGCGAAGGCAAACTTGAAAAGTACATCGAGGAGCTTACCTCGCGGTATCCGATGAAGTACCTAGAGATGCTCAAAAAGGATCTTAAAACCCAACAGGACTTTTTGGCCGCCCTTCACGAGCTGGAGATTGATGAGACCGAGGAAGAGGATTCCGATTTTGAAGATGAAACTCAGTCCTTCATTGATGAAGTGCGCGGGATTTCAACGGGCGAATCCAAAGACGATGAAGAGTTCTAGGTCTTAGTGAAACTCGGAGCGGATTTTTTTCTGCCGCTCCGTAGCCGCCTCAGTGTCCACCTCAGCCCGAGCCAGGGCGTCATCGCCCACGGTGACGTCGCGGTAAAGGCTCTCGTCTAAGGAGCCAAGCAGCCTGTCAGCTTCCGTCTCTAAGATGGTGTTAACGCTCGAGTAGCGCACAAAGAGCAGATCACCTTCCAGCTCGGTCTCCTGCCAGTCCTTACTATAGGGGAGCACTAGGGACTCTTCCTCATCACTGGAGCTTTCCAGCAAACCAAAGTAGTCATCAAAGCATCTTCCCAGGGCGTCAACGCACAGATGAATGCGCTTATGGATGTTGTCTGTAGGCAAGGTCAGATCAATTGAGGTTTCAAAATTGTCCTGGGCTAGCCGCCCTGCTGTGAGCAGACCCACTCGTAAGAGGATCTCAGCTTCATAGATTCGCCCCTCCACGACAAAGCTTTGGCCGGTGGAATTTTTCAGGTAAGTTTGCTGAAAAACTTCCTTAATTTTCTCAGCCAACTCCTCTGGAAATGATGTCCAGGAGATGGATTCAGGCTTTCGTGGTGGAAAGGACAAAGGCGGACCTCGCAATTGACTATTTATAGCTCCCTGCTATAACGCAATGTTCATTATTTCTCAAGCGGACGAAGACTTTGTATTTTTTCCAGACTCAAAGGAGAAGCTATTGAGCTTAGATGCAGCCACTCATCTTGAAGACAGGCGTGGAGTGTTTATTTCCACCTACGGCTGCCAGATGAACGTCAACGATTCGGAGCGCATGCTGAGCCTCCTAGAAATGATTGGCTACGAGCCGGTGCTCTCGCCTGAAGAAGCCGAGCTGATCATTATCAATTCCTGCTCGGTGCGCGAAAAGCCTGTTCACAAGGTGCACTCTGAGATCGGAAGGTACCGGGAGCTTAAAAAGGTTCGCCCCACCCTTAAGATTGGCGTGGGCGGCTGTGTAGCTCAGCAGGAAAAGAAAAAGCTCCTTAAGGATATCCCGCTTCTGGACTTTGTGTTTGGAACGGACGCTATCGATGAGCTGCCGACCATCGTAGGGGAGCTTGAGCGAGCCCCTCAGCGCATTGACTCAACGAAGTTCCGCCACAGTGAGCCCTACCAGATTGAAACGTTGGTAAGAAATCCGGGCGTGGCCACCTTTGTGAACATCACTAAGGGCTGCGATAATTTCTGTACCTTCTGCGTGGTGCCCTACACCCGCGGCAGGGA
>CAYRIE010000091.1:0-6781 GCA_964424215.1 uncultured Pseudobdellovibrionaceae bacterium | reverse complement strand
CAACAAAAGCTGGAGACATGAGAAAGAAGGTGATGAAAAGCGCCAGACCTACAAGTAACTGATTGGGCGGCATCTGCTGTGTGCCGAGAGCCTGTCGCAAAAAGGACAGAACTACGATGATACGCGTAAAGCTGGTCATCAGAATCAGGAGCGCAGGCGCTAAAGTGAGCACTGTTAAAAGAAGGAGAATGCGGATGGTGCTGACCACCTCTTCTGGATTTTCCGCCTCTTTCATGCCCACCTGGAAAGTGGGCAGCGAAAGTCCTTGAGCTTCCGCCAGCCGCGGGACGACCAGAGCTAAGAGAGTGATCAGGGGTAGTCCGAGCTTCTTCAATTAGAGCTCCCTCATGGTGCGCAGTTTCGTGCTAACTCGATCCTGGATATCCGAAAGTGGAGCCACCGCGAAATTCTCTAGCTCTTCGCTGACCGAGTGGCTCTGATCCTTAGCTTTTAGAGCCGAGCCGAAGTCTTGGGAGAGGTCGGGCCCTGGCAGCTCTTCTTCAAGAAGGGACAAGGATTTGATGCAGTTGATACTGTGATCTGTGATGCCAATTAGGATGGACTCGCCGGCCACACGGACGACGGCCAGGCTCTTTTTGGGTCCCAAATAGTGCTGCCCAATGATCTTGATTTGTAAGGGACTGCCGGCTCCGGCGGTCTTTCGGACCCATTTGCGCATCAGAAAGAAGCCGCCGAGAAGAAGAATAAGGCCTATGGCTACGGTCAGGAGTGTAGCTGAGCTGCTTCCTAGCTTCTGGGTGATCGGCTCCGCGCTCCGGCGATCAAACAAAGGGATGTCTGCCTCGGCCACTCTCTCAGCAGACTCTGTCTCCCCCGCAGTTAGAACCAGCTGAGTGGCAGATTCTTCATCGTTGTTAACGGCGGAGACCTCCTCAACCTGAACTAAATCTTCAGAGTCTGAAAAGAGATCTGTTTCCGCAAAAGCGGCGGGGCATAAAATTATCCATCCTAGAACCAACCCAAGCGACTTCATGTCACCCTACTCCTGTAAATTGTCTACTTCAGCTGCTCAACTCTTTCGCGCGGGGAAATAATGTCAGTCAGACGAACACCGAACTTTTCGTTGACGACCACCGCCTCACCGCGAGCCACGAGCTTGTCGTTGACCAATACTTCCATGGGCTCACCTGCAAGCTTACTCAGCTCGATCACGCTTCCCTGCCCAAGGTTGAGAAGGTCACTGACCACCATCTTGGCTCGGCCCAGCTCCACACTCACCCGCAGCGGGATGTCCAGGATCAGGTTCAGGTTGTGGCCTGCATCTTCGGTCTCTTTGATGTCCTCGACGGGGGCTAATTCGTCCTGCTCCGCAGCCGCTTCAAGGTCATCGACGAGCTTTTCTGCCTGGTCTTCACTCATTGCTTACTCCTTTTTCGTCGGCCGTGTTATCTGGACCGCCACTGTTCCGTGGTTGATCCCGTAATAGCCTTTAAACTTTTTTGTTCCTTCAACTTGAACGTCAAACTCCCCTGTGCTGTCTTGATCCAGGGGAATCACGTCTCCCACCTTCAGCCCCATAAGCTCCTGAAGAGTGATCTCTGTCGTACCTAAATCGACCTTGAGCTCTACCTCGGTATCCACAAGCTGGTCTTTAATGATGGACGTCCAGAGCTTTTTGTCCGTTTGGTCCGATTCGACCTGAAACCCTGATGAGAGTTTTTGTTTGATGGGCTCAATGGTCGAATAGGGAATGACAAGTGTGATGGTGCCGTTGGCATTTTCTAGTTCCACATCAAATGTTGATGCAATCACCACATCCGTTGGCGGAACAATTCCGACGAACTGAGGATTGACCTCGGTTCGCACGAAGCTGCAGTCGATGCGTTCAACTGACGCCCACGCACTTTCAAGATCTTCGATGGCCAGCTCAACGACCTTGCGCACAATAGAGAGTTCGATGGGGGTAAAGTCCTTACCCTCCACTTTGTTGTACGGCCTGTCGTCTCCGCCAAAGAAGCTGTCCACGAGGGCGTAAGCCAATTTGGTTTCAATCACGAAAAGGGCTGAGCCGCGGAGTGCGTTGAAACGAAGCACAGTCATGCATGTGGGCATAGGGAGCGTGTTGATGAATTCACCGAACTTAAGAAAGTCGGTGCTGGCATGGTTGAGCGCAGCGATCTTACGCAGAGCCGATGAGAGCGAGACGCGGAAAGAGCGCATGAATTTTTCGTAGATGACATCGAGCTGAGGAAGTCTGCCGCGAATGATGCGGTCCTGGCTCGTAAGGTCATAGACCACGACGACGCGATCGTCCTCCTGCCTACCGCTGGAGGACTCATCAAAGTCACCGACCTCGCCTTCGGAAACCGCAGCGAGCAGAGCATCCACTTCACTTTGAGAAAGTACCTGGCTCATTACAAATCCTCAGTTAAATATAAACTCTGTGTACAACACGTTCACAACGCTGCCGTGGGTGAGAAAAGCGTTGAGAGTGTCTTTGATCTCGGCCCGCAGTCTGTCCTTACCGGCCGCAGTTGCCACCTCTTGATAATTTTTGCTGGATAGCAAAATGATCACTATGTCCCGAATCTGCGGCGTTCTCTTTTCAATTTCATTGATAACGTCCTCACCTGACACCTCAAGATCCAAGTTCACCTTAAGAAGGCGGTTGCCGTCAGTTCCGGACAGATTCACTAAGAAGGTTTCTAAAGAGACCACTGACCCAATGAGTTGATCCAGGCCTTGGGGGTCGGCTGCTCTATCGGCCTGCGCTCCCTGAGCAATCGCCTGCAAAGGATCCGGCGGCGCCTTCCCCAAAAAAGCTGCAAGCCCCACGGCTATCACCACCAACATATTCACGATCAACAGACCATAGAGCAAAGAGTTGGATTTGTTACTCTGGGCTGCTGCTGCGGGCTCTTCTGATTCTGCTAACTGCTTCTCGGCCAAAGCGTCCCCCTCGTCGTAATAACACTTCTGCAAAAAGACAGAGCAACTGTGGTGCCAACAAGACATTGGTTTAGCAAAACGGCTCGGCACCTTCTAGCTTTGCGTTGAGCACGGCCGCGGCTGACTGGGGCGTCATCTCCTTGACGGGGCTGAGATGAAATCTTCCTGGACCGAAACCCAGAAAAGAAGGTGCTTCAAGCTCTGGTGGCATCAACAGCGCGCCAAAAAACCACGGGAGCCGCCTTTTCCGCATACACAGCAGGTGTTGGGCCTTTCAACGGGGCTGGTCAAGGTTTTGACACGTTGACCTTAACTTCCCAGCTCAAGTAAATTTAAGAGATAGCCCAGAGGAGAGGACCCCATGAAACAAGAAACCCGGAAGCTCGATCAAGCCCTCATGTACCTTGTCTTTGTTTTTGTCACTCTGCTGGCGTTCAGCCTTGGAGTTTTTGCGGGCAAAGAGTTCTCCGATCAAGAGTATGATCTAGTGCTTCTAAACTCCACTGAGTACTCTCCTGAAAAATTCGCCTCGCGAATCCAGCAGAAGCAAGAGCCAGCGCCTCGGGCGGCAGGCGAAGATGGCATCGCCGAGCTAACCAAGCAGGCCTTACTTGAGGCCCAGCAAAAAGAATCCTCAGCTGATGAGCGTACCATCGCCTCTCAGAAGAAAGAAAACCCCGCAGCCGCTCATGAGCGAGCTGCTGAGCGCGTGGCCAGTGGCCAGGCTCCCACGGCCAAAAAGCCAGTGGACCCTCGAGCGCCCCAGCGTTTGCCCGATGCTGTTGGCTCCACCCAAGTAGCCTATACGGTGCAAGTGGCCAGCTACCCCAATCAAGAGGAAGCCTTAAAGCATGCTAACGATCTGGTAAAAAAAGGATACCCGGCCTTTCACGTGCCCGCAGAGATCAAAGGCAAAACCTGGTACCGCGTGAGCGTGGGCTCGTTTAAGAATTCGTCCGAAGCGACTTCCTTTAAATCGGATTTTCTCTCCAAATCCGGTGAGAAAGCAGCCATCGTACAAAAAATCGGGCGCTAGTCGATTTTACGCGCAGTAGCGCAGACCTCCACACCTTGCAAACTCGGGCCACCCTAGCCTACTTTACACGCCTTGTAAGGAGCCCGAGTGAGTCAACTTTTATCGCAATTGAATCCAGTGCAGCGGGAAGCGGCGGAGCATGTCGAAGGCCCCCTGCTCATCCTTTCAGGTGCCGGCTCCGGTAAAACGCGAGTGATCACCCACCGGATGGCTCATTTGATCGAGCTGGGAAAAGCGACCCCGGATGAGATCCTCTGTGTCACTTTTACTAACAAAGCTGCCAAAGAGATGCAAAAGCGCATCAGCGTGCTTCTAGATGCCCAAGGCCTGAGCCTGCCCTGGGTGAGCACCTTTCACTCTTTTTGTGTGCGCCTGCTACGCCGCTATATTGATCTCCTGGATTACCTGCCCGGCTTTAGCATCTACGATAGCTCGGATCAGTTAACCATGATCCGCAAAGTTGTCAGCGACCTGAGTCTAGATGAAAAATCCTCGCCGCCTAAGTCGTTTCAGTCCCGGATCAATTCCGCCAAAACTTTGGGGTTAACTCCCGAAGAGGCCCGCAAGTCACGGCTGTTTTTTGACAAGACCACCTTCCAAGTTTTTGAAAAGTACGAAGCCGACATGAAACGGGCCAATGCCTTGGATTTTAATGATCTGCTCATTAAAACCTATGAGATCCTTCAGTCTTACCCCGCGATTTTAGAGCAGCTACAGAATAAGTTTAAATTCATTATGGTGGACGAGTACCAAGACACCAACCGCATTCAGTATCTGATTGTGAAGAGCCTTGCTGCTCACCATAAGAACATCGCTGTGGTGGGAGATGAGGATCAGTCCATTTACTCCTGGCGCGGAGCTGACATCAGCAACATCCTGGATTTCGAAAAAGATTTCCCGGGCGCTAAGGTCGTTAAGCTTGAAACCAACTACCGCTCCTCAGGTAACATCGTACAAGCGGCCTCCCATGTGATTCAAAACAATTCCCAGCGGAAAGAAAAAAACATCCAAGCCTCTAAAGACCTGGGCGAAGCGGTTGTAGTTCGCGAAGAAGACTCCGAATACGATGAAGCTAGATTCGTTGCCAGAACAGCACAACAGCTTTTATCCTCGGGCGCCTACTCTCCCAAAGATGTCGCCATCTTTTACCGCACCAACGCTCAGTCGCGAGTTTTTGAGGAGCAGTTCCGCGCGCTGAGCATGCCCTACAAGATCTATGGCGGACTGAGGTTTTATGACCGCATGGAGATCAAAGATGTGGTCGGATACCTGAAGCTGATCATCAATCCGGGTGACGATGTCGCCTTTAAGCGGGTGATTAACGCCCCTGCCCGAGGCCTCGGAAAGGTGACGCTTAAAAAGATTGAAGATGTGGGTTATGAGCGCACCGTAAAGCTGGTTGAAGCTGCGGCCATTTGTGTGCAGGAAAAAATCGTTCACGCAGGCGCACAAAAGAAGCTCACTTCGTTTTTGGATTTGATACTTCACCTCCGAGACGGAGCCGAGTCTCTTACCCTGCTTGAACTCTACCACGAAGTGCTTCAGCGCTCAGGCTATGTCGATGCTCTAAAAGCTGAAGGGACCGATGAGGCCGAAGCCCGCGTTCAAAACCTTGAGGAACTAGGCAATGCCATCTATCAGTTCACTCAGGAGCGCCAAGAGGAGGCCACGCTTCAAAACTTCCTTGAAGAGATGGCCCTGCTGTCGGACTTAGATCAGACGGACAACGAGGGGGAGTCGATCACGCTCATGACTCTTCACCTGTCCAAGGGACTTGAGTACCCCATCGTTTTCATAGTGGGGATGGAAGAGGGGCTTTTCCCAAGCCACAGAAGTTTAGAAAGTAACGATGCTGAAGCGATCGAAGAGGAGCGCAGGGTCTGCTATGTGGGAATGACCCGTGCTGAGGAAAAACTGTTTCTGACCTACGCGAGAAAGCGAAAGGTGTGGGGCCAGCAGCAGTACCATAGCCCCAGTAGGTTTTTAGAAGAACTGCCCAAAGAAGGCGTGGTTTTTCAAACATCTATGCCAAGACCCAGAATCGCCGGATCACCGCGCCCCTCCGCACCCCGCTCCTACGCCTACACCGACGACTTTCAAGACTTCCCGGATTACGATGAGCTATCTGAGGCCATAGCGGCCCGTGCGGAATGGCGCCGAGGTCAAAGGGTGCGACACCCCACCTACGGAGAAGGCTCTATCTTGCAAGTTGAAGGGCAAGGCGAAAAAGCCCGGGTCACAGTGCAGTTTCGCGGACCCTCGGTGAAAAAGTTTGTGGCCAAATTTGCTAAGCTTGAGACTCTGCTTTAGCTCAGTCCTTGGCCGACTTCAGCGTGTTCCACTCTGGCATGAATTTGGGAACATCGGGAGGATCTGAAATCTCCTCCTCGGGCGGACTTCTGTAGACGGCCGTAACACCGTCCCAGCCGCGGTACTGACGGTCGCGTCCCACGTGCTCTATTTCAAAATCAGGAAATAGAGGCGCTTTGCCGCCGCCATCTGGAATGTCCAAAGATAAGTTGGGGACTGCCAAACCTGAAAGCCGCCCCCACAGCTCCCTCTGAACTTTCTTAGAATTTTGGATGGAGGTGCGCAGATGATCCGTACCCTCGGACGGATCGCACTGAAACATGTAGTAGGGTTTTACGCGCAGAAAAAGAAGCCTGCGGCTCAGGGCCTGTACCACCGCTTCGTGATTGTTCACACCGTTCAGAAGCACCATCTGGTTCATTACGGGGAAGCCGTGATCCACCAGCAGGGTTAGGGCCTTGGCAGCTTCAGCGGTTAACTCATCTGGATGATTAAAGTGAGTCATTATATAGATGGGGTGAAAAG
>CAYRIE010000090.1:0-6833 GCA_964424215.1 uncultured Pseudobdellovibrionaceae bacterium | reverse complement strand
GAGGTCGAGCTGGATCTGAATCCTCTCAAGGCAGAGCTTGAGCTCTCCCGTGACCGCCTCGCGCCCGGAGCCCTGATACCGCTACAGATTCATTTGGATCTTAAGGAAGACTTTTACGTCTACGACACTTCTCTGGAGCTTAAGGGATCCTACCCGCCGGGGCTTGAGACCGCTGATTTAGAAATATCGCCGCTCGTGGAATTTCACGACAGCGTGAGCCAGTCGACCAAACTCGGTGTTCAGGGCAAGGGTGTTATTCACACCATGCTTCAGATTCCGGAGAGCGCATCGCCCGCCCAGGGGGAGATTCACCTGCGCCTAAGGTATCAGGCCTGCACTGAAACCTACTGTCTTTTTCCCAAGTGGTTAGATCTTCGAAGTCCAGTCACCTGGGTTTCTGCAGAGGCTTTCTACACTCAAGGCGCGGCAGCTGCCGAGCCCGTTCGCACCCGGCTTCTCTCTCAGGACTGGCGCGACATTGAGTCTGCCTTTAACGAGAACCTACTGCTGGCGCTCGGATTGATCTTTGTGTTTGGTTTTTTGACCTCCCTCACTCCCTGTGTCTATCCCATGATCCCCATCACCCTGGCTGTTCTTGGCGTACAGGGCGGCGAGAAAAAACTGCCGGCGCGAGTGGCCCTCTCTGTGTGCTACGTGCTGGGAGTAAGCACCGTCTACACTTCGCTGGGCGTTTTCGCAGCGCTGACCGGGGCTTTGTTTGGTAGCTATTTAGGGCACCCCATGGTGGTGGCCGTGCTCGCTGCTGTCTTTATCTACTTGGGCCTGGCCTCCTGGGGTCTTTTTAGAATGGACCTCACCCGCATTTTTCAGAAGCTAAAGGCCCCCCAGAGCAAGGGACTGCTTCAGTCCTATATCACGGGTATGTTTGCGGGATTTCTTGCCAGCCCCTGCGTGGGCCCGGTGCTCTTTGGGCTTTTGACCTATATAGGTCAGTCCCGGGATGTGGGGCTGGGTGCCCTGTCTCTGCTGGTGTACTCCCTCGGGTTTGGAGTGCTGTTTCTGAGTCTGGGAATCTTTTCTGGACTGCGCAGGTACATCCCTTCTTCGGGTCCGTGGATGGAGTGGATTAACAAAGCTTTTGGCGTTCTGTTTTTAGGCTTAGCCCTTTATTACCTCAGCCCCTTGCTCTCTCGCCCCTGGTTGCTCCTGATAGCGGGCACTTTGCTGCTGCTTCTGGCAGCAACTCTTAAAAAGCCTGACGCCAAGCAGGCCAGCTTAATGAGTCAGCTGCGCCGGACCTTTGCCGTCATGTTGTTTTTTGGGTTAGGGGTCAGCTGTCTGGTCGTCGCAGCCCAGTTGTGGTTTCAGCCGGTGGAACTTCGCCTGGACCCTTCGGGCCTGACTCCCTATCAGGAGGATCAGTTTGAAGCTGCCACGGCCCAGGGTCTGCCCATCGTCATCGATTTCTACGCAGACTGGTGCTACGCGTGTGTGGAACTCAACACCAAGGTGTTCCCGCAACCTGAAGTCCAAGAGCGTCTGAGCCAAATGGCGGTCTTTAAAGTGGATCTGACCACGCAGCCCTCCCAGTACAAGGAGCTTATGGACAGGTTCAAAGTGCAAACTCTGCCCACTTTGATTTTCATAGACGGAGACGGTCAGTGGCAAGAGGAGCTGACTTTAAGGCACTTTGAACAGCCCGACGCCTTTGCAGCAAGACTGGATAGGCTTTTAGATCAAACGCCCTGAACGAAGGCCTTAAGGCGGGCCATCTCTTTTCGAGCCTCTTTGAGACCCTCGGCGTAGTTGATCAATTGCAGGTCCTTGTCCTGAAGGTGTTTTTGCAGGGCCATCGTGCGGGCCTCAAACTGCCTGAGTACGGAGTTGTGTCGCTCCAAGAGATCTTCTAAGCGAGCATCTGAGATCCGTCGGTCGGAGACTTTTTGCCTTAGATCGGTCGCCATTTCAGCAGTTTCCTTGCGAACCTGACCGATAAACTCCTCCATTCGATGCAGACCATGGCCTAGCTTCTCAACCTTTTTGAGGACCGAAAGGTGGCGCTCCTCCCAGCGACTCTCCATCTGAGAGACCCGCAAAGCCATCTTCTTGTAGCCCTGAGTGAGCTGGTCCATCTGGGCCTCTAACCTCTGAAGCGCAGTCCAGGTGGCCGAGCTCTCAAGGCTCTCAGGCTCCAGGGTTTTGGATTTAGGGGTTTTAAAAAAATCTGGGTCCAGCTGTCGGCGCATGAAGAGTCTCCCTTAGACTTAAGTTATAATTTCACTAGACTCAAAATTCAAACCTTCCTATCGTTATTATGATGATCAGCACTGGGCATTTGGCTAAATTTCTACTGACACTGGACCCGCGCAAGGATGCTGGCAGGATGGCCCTATACCATTTCCTGCTTCACTCCGGGCCACTCAAAGCTCCCCTACAGTCCCAGACCATCTCTCGGTTCGTCGAATATGCGCTCCTTCATGAGCATTGGCAAAACCACAGTTCAGAGCTGCAAGACGAGCTAGAAGTTTCCCTGCAGAGATTTTCAGAAACCTACCGGGTGAAGTTCGATAGGGATAAGATCCTCTGGCCCAAGGAAAACCAGGTCGTGCGCCTTCGCGATGCTGAGCAAATGGAACTGGTTCTTAAGAACCACCACCAGGAGGCTGAGGGCAAATTAAAGCTTTTCCGAACTCGATCCGGTGATGTGGCCAAAGTCACCTACTACGATTCCGGACGGCTGGAGGTGGGAGTTTACCCTCACCTGGCAAGAATCTACCGAGGCCAGCTTTACCCCCTCAAGGCGGACAGCTTGGTATATGACCCCACCTTAGGTCTTGAACTGGGTACAGCCCAGATCGTTAAATCCGACACCCATTCCTACGCCATGTTCCGTCTGACCGACCATGGCTGCGAGGGTGCCGTGCTTCGCGGCTACACTTTGCAGTCGGCCCTGACTCTGGATGGGGGCGATTTGGGCAAGTATCCCGCGCTGTTTTACCCAGTGAAGCGCCTTGAACAATTTTTCATCCACCGCAGATCTGACCCCATGTACATGGAACTTGTACAAACTTTAGAGAAGGCCATCGCACTGATTCGTGATGGCCACCCGCAAGCCCAGCGTTACGCTGTGGCCAGCTATGAGCGGGGGCGAATGGCCTTCGACGAGATTTTTCCAGATGACAAGCTCTTGGGAATAGCGTTAAACAGCCTTGAAGCCCTTATCGGCACCCGAAAGCCGGTAAGCCCGCCCTCTAACGCTAGGTTTGCCCCAGATGAGTCCAAACACCTCTAAAATTCGATTGAATAAATTCCTTGCTGACAGTGGGGTGGCTAGCCGCCGCAAGGCGGACGAGCTGATTGAAGAGGGACTGATCTCCGTCAACGGCAAGAAGGTCTTTGAACTCGGCGCCAAGGTGGACCCAGAAAACGATAGGGTCACCTACAAAGGCAAACGGGTTTCCGTAGAAAAGCAGAAAGTCTACGTTGCCTTCTACAAACCGCGCAACGTGGTAACCACCATGGATGATCCCCTGGGGCGAGCTCACATCAGTGATTACTTTGCGAAATTCCCGCTGCGCATCTTCCCGGTGGGTAGGCTCGACTGGGATACGGAAGGCCTGATCCTGCTCAGTAACGACGGCGAATTTAGCCAGAAGGTTTCCCACCCCGAAGGGGAGGTGACTAAGACTTATCTGGTCAAACTGGACCGGCATATCACTGATGAAAAGCTTGAAAAATTAAGGACGGGTGTGACCCTGCCCGGCGGAAAAGCTACAGCACTTCATACGGCGCGAGTGGCCTCCAAGGGCTCAAGAACCAAAGACTGGGTGAAGATTGTCATCACCGAGGGACGCAACCGCCAGGTTCGTAAGATGTTTGAGAAAATTGGCTACGACGTCCAAAAGCTCAAGCGCGTGGCGATCGGGCAACTGACCCTTGGCACGCTCAAACCAGGTGAGTTCAAAGTCCTCGGATCGCCGGGCCTCAGAGCCATCTTCCAACCAGATAAGGGTGTGTTCGGCTCGCAAAAGTCAGAGCCTAAGCGTCGGCCCTCGCCTAAGAGGGGGCAAGAGGGCAAACTCTCAGCAAAGAAGCTCTTTCAAAAAGGGTCGCGGCCCCGTTAGGAGCCTCTTTGTTCGCTGTGATGTTCGCGGTACCTTCGCTGATAGTCCTCGTACTTACCGCGAAACTCCTCTTCTAAATCACTCATACGGGCATCAAAAGATTCTTGATCTTCTCGCTGGCGAGTAAAAAACTCCTCAGAGGCTCCACGCTGATCCTGAAAGAAAATCTCTCGCCTCTCCTCGTAATCATCGAAGAACTCTTCCCTGGCCTCGGAGCTGGGCTTTGATCCAACAAACTTTTCACGCTCTTTGCTTAAATCTCTGGTGAACTTATCGCGGGTGCGACGCTGGTCCTTCTGAAAGCTCTCCCGAGCCTTTTGTTGTTCTTTGCGGAAATTGGACCGAACTTTGCGAAGCTCATCATAAAAACGGCGATGAATCTCCTGAGGCGGGCGCCTCAGATTCTCATCCATGAGCCCAAGCATAAACCCCAATTGATCGTTGTGGGCTCTAGTAACTGGAGGGATGTTTTTCCGCAGCTCCTCCAAATGAGCGCGGTCTTGCCCAAGGGTAATTTCAGGGCCTGATTCCACGCTTGAGGACCGCTGCCCATGCCCGCAGGACCAAAGCAGAGTGCAACACGTTAATACGATGAGGGACTTTAGGAGAGTCTTCATAACTGAATTTTAGAAGACCTTCGAGAAATAAACAATGCGAGATAGAATGATCGAATGAAATCACTGCCTTTGTTCATGGTTCGAAGTATTGGTTTTCAGTCTCGAAAAACTGGCAGCCCCTCAGAAAGTCGAAGCGCAGCTTTTGCCTTCTATTTCATCCTTGCTGGACTCATGTGCCAGGCGCTGTTCTTTGTGCCGCTCCTGTTTTTCTTTGAACAAAATTACGCTGTCTTCAGCGAATTGACCTTTGATTTTGCCTCACCCTTGATTGATCACCTGGGCCGGGAGCGCAGATGGCTCAGAGGATTTTTAGTGTCCGCTGTCATCGGCCAAGCACTTTTCTTTTTGGTGTTTGGAACCAGAATTTTTCACCGCATCTTCTCACCAGTGGAAGTGATCAAACGCAAAATCAACTCCCTGGCCAAGGGGTACTGGCGGGCGTGGCCACTTAAGCTGCGCAGAAGAGATGAGCTTGCAGAGATCGTGGAAAATCTCAATTATCTGAGCGCCACCTTACATGCTCAGTCGAAGAACGAGATAAGGCAGCTGAACCTGATTCGCAGCGGTGTGACAGATCCAGAACTTATTTTTCTGATTGATCAGATGTTGCAGCTGAAAATGGATCAGAGTGGATGGAAGCCGCCTGAGCCCCTCAACGCTGCGAGCGACTCAGTTCGCGATTCAAGTCTCGCGTCTTAAGGGTTTGCCGCTTGTCGCGAACGTTCTTGCCTTTAGCCAGAGCAATTTCCACCTTCACACGCCCATCTTTGAAGTAAAGGCGCACTGGCACGCAGGTCATGCCCTTCTCGCTCATCTTTCTTTGAATTTTTGTGATCTCTTCACGGTGTAACAGAAGTTTCCTGGCGCGCTCTGGCTCGTGATTGTTGTAGCTTGAGGCGTGGTAGGGAGCTATATGAGCTTTCACCAAAAATAGCTCATCACCTCGCACCTCAATGTAGGAGTCTTTGAGCTGAACATGCCCCCCTCTTAGGGACTTCACCTCAGAGCCCACCAGCGCTACTCCCGCCTCATATTTATCTATAAGGTGATGCTCAAAGCGCGCTTTCTTATTATCCGCTATCACTTTCATGCTTTAGCCATAGCCTATCTTTGAGCCATCAGGAACTGCTTTCCTGGCGTACGATTCGGAAGATCTCCAGAAAGAGCTGGGGAGAGAGCTCCTCGGCCCTGACCTGACCACCTAGACCCTGCTGGCTGAGGTGATGTAAGACTTCAGCTGCACCCTCCTGCGGCAAAATGCTCTTTAGATTGTTGGCTAAAGTCTTTCGCTTCTGATGGAAGCAGGCCTTCACAAAGCGAAGGAACGGGGCTCTTTCTGTTTTTTCAACCGGGGGCTCCTTACGTTTCCACTGAAGGACCCTGCTGGCCACCTTGGGAGCAGGAAAGAAAGCCTGGGGAGAAAGATCCATGACCTTACTGACCTTCCAGAAGGTTTGAGAGATCACAGATAACAAACCGTAACTGGAGTTTTTGGGCTCTGAGGAAATCCGCTGAGCCACCTCTTTTTGAAACGTCAGCGTCATCTCGGAGAAAGCTTCGGTGTGAATCGATAGCTCCAGCACAAGGCTTGCACTGATCTGGTAGGGCAAGTTGCTGATCAAAAACGAGTCTTCAGAGAACTGATCAAAATGAACACCAAGGGCGTCTTCCTCAAGCACGGTCAGCCCACGGCCGCGCCAATAGGCCGCAGCTTTGTGATCCAGTTCAATCAAGGTTGGAGTAAAGCCTCGCTCTAAGATCCCCTCGGTGAGTGCCCCCGGCCCAGGTCCTATTTCAACCACGGGAGTGTTTAGGTCCTTAGGCAGACTGTTTAATATTTTATGTACCGCGCTCTCGGAAACTAAAAAGTTTTGCCCCAGGGATCTTTTGGGCTCCATACCCATGTCTTTGAGTCTGGTGATTAAAGCGCTCTTCACCACCGCACCTGCTCTAGCGGAGCGCGCGGAACAGGGCCCGCGCTCTGAGCATCCCCTTTTCCGCCAGATTTCAGCAGCCGCTTGGCGCCAGCAAACCCTATCATCGCCGCGTTGTCCGTACAGTACCTGAGAGGCGGCATCACGAGCTGCACGCCTTGCTCCTTGGCCCACACTTCTGCCCGCTGCCTGAGCCT
>CAYRIE010000089.1:0-6861 GCA_964424215.1 uncultured Pseudobdellovibrionaceae bacterium | reverse complement strand
GCCTTTCGTAATCGCGGTCCTTTTCAGCCCGCAAAAAGGTGTAGCGCGTTTTGTTGCTGATGCTGTTGTCTTCGATAGTAAAGGAGATGAACCCATCATGGATAATGATGTCCTTCATCACCGTATTGGACTGAAGAGTCGCATTGATCTGGCCTAGAACACCAGAGCCCGCACCAATGACCGTGGTAGGTGTTACAACTCGTACGAAGTCGAGTTCCACAAAATCAGCTTCCTCTGTTCTTAGAGTCGCATGCTCGATCTCATCCAGACCACCATCTAGCGCTCTTCGATAGGACTTCAACTGCGCTGGAATCTTAAGTGAGCTGACGAAGTTCAGATGGTTGTCCATCCCCGTGAGTTCTTCGTCGATGTTCACGTCCAGAGCAAAAACGTTGCCTTCTTCAATTAGAAACTTGATACGCGAAGCTCCAAGAAGGCCGTGCACACCTCCAAGGATCTGGCCTGACTGATAGCCCGTATTGACCACGGTTTCTGCAAAGTACCATTCCCCTTCAAAGAAGTTTCTTGGGAGAGCGTCCACTTTTTGGCGAGCATTGAACTTTCTAAATTTTGTGGGATCTAACTCCACATGGGTGGCGCTCTGATAATCCTGGTTCAGGACCCGAACGGCAAGGTTCACGTTGGTTTCTCTGTTGTCGGCGTTTCTTTGCTTTTCAGAACGGTAAAACGTAGCTGTCCAGCCGCCGATGGGTACATACCAGTAACCATTGGCAAATTTTGAGTAGGGCACCTCAAGGTGAGAGACCTGAGATTCCGTCGCCAATTTGTAGACCGTTACGTAATTTTCAGCCACCTCAAAGACCACCGGATAGGTAGTGTGGGGCTCAGCGCGAAGTTCAATCCGGTCTTTGACTTCCTGATTACCCAGGTAAGGACAGTCCGTGTTGTAATCAACAATGTCCAAAAAGAGGATGGAGCTCTTATGCCCGTTGTTAAGGGTTGCCACAGCCGAAGAGTCCACCGCTGCGATGTCGGCTGCCGTATTGCGCACGACTTGAGCCACATCACCCGTGGTGATTTGACAGGTCTTGCCATGAACATTGGAAATAGCGTAGTTCGGCTGGACGTACTGCTCCTGCCCCTGCGCTGTCAGGTCCTCTCGCTTTTTCACACATCCGGCCACGGCTAGGACGGCCAGTAAGGTGACGCTCCCCCTGATTGCTTTGCTCAGCCCCTTCATATTGACTCCCTCTCTGGAAAAAATCCCCATCTTCTTCATTTTTTAAACCTTTAAAAAGCTCGTGAGAGCTCTAAATAAGCGAGTGTTTTGTCCGCATCCAAAAACGGATCGTTGGTCAGCACTGTGTCCCGCCATTGATAGCCGCCAGATAAAAAGAAAGACTCTGGCAGCGTGGCCACAGCCCCGACACTTAACGTTTGGATGTCTTGCACATATCCACTGTAATCCACCCTGTGCTGCATGGAATAGGAGGTGGTGACGTTAACGGTGTTATAAATATTGTAGGTTCCGCCGCCGCTGTACACGAAGCTAAAGGGGAAGTTGAGCGTCCCCATGGCTCGGCGGTCGTACTGATGAGGCGTGAAAGCGACTGCGCTGGAAGCCAGCAGGGTCAAGTGCCGGAGAGCACTAGTGGCTGGCATGGGACGCCGAAGAGTCAGGCCGCCAGAAAAACTCGAAATCTGAGTGTATTTTTGAGAGAGTTCTGAGGTGGGAAGCCTCCAGCCTACAGAAGAGCTGACGCTGCCCACACTGCTGTGGGACCAAACGTTTCTTCGCACCCACGACAAGGACAGATCACTGATGCCATACTCTTCAGGGTAGGCGGTCACTAGCTCCGTGGGAGCACTGTACCCAAGGCTCGCGCTCAAAGAATCTCTGTCAGAGAGTCGGTAACTGAGAGAGCCGCCAAAGGTGATCGTAGATACAGCCATTTCATCCAGGTAGCGATTCATTCCCGTGCGAGCCACACTCGACCAACTGGAGGATCTACTCAAAGAAACAGCTTCCGTGACGCTGTAACCTTGGCTCAGGCCGCTTTTAGAACTGCTCGTGGTTTCAGATTCTGAATCAGAAGCCGAAGCCTCTGTCTCAGCGTCCGCTGAAAGCTCCACCGATGAGGTCTGGGCCGTAGCTAAGGTTGTGTGGAGAAGAAAGCACCAGGCTCCTAAGATAAGGAAATAGCGCAAAAAGGAACGTTGAAAGACGGATGCGTCTTGAGCCATGAATCCTCCCCCCCAAGGGATGAGCCGCCGGAGCGGCCAGACTGAAGCCCAGGCCAGCTCCAGTTGCTAAGAATCCTATCAAAAGGCTCGATTATGCCAACATGTTTTTTACCTTGGCGTTACATAGCCAGTCCGACACGGAAAAAAACACAGGATCTAGGGGTCTTAACCTCATCTAGTGCTTTAACTTTGAAGACTTTTCACGGAGGCCTAAGTGGCTACGCCCTACAAAAGGAGCTCCAACGGAGCCCTCTCAGCCGCATGACCTATAAAAGCCAGCGCCTTTACAAGCGGTAAAACCTCGTAAGATTTTCAGGGCCCGCTCTGGGATTTAGCGAAAGTTAAGTTTAGTGTTCGCTGCCGTACCCCAAAAAATTTCTGCTCAATCGCAGCTGAGATCAAGCAAACTGTGGAGGTCTTCGTGGAAACTACACCCCGCGCGCAAAGAGAAATTAAGCAACCTTCTTTGGCTTTAAAGGCGCTCACTGCCCTGGCGCTTATTCAGCTAGGGCTTATAGCCGTCTCGAAAGCCCAAGATGAAGAGTCTTCCAAGGGCTTGTACCTCTGCACGGTCGATAGAGTGCTTCAAGAGGAAGCCTCCGTTCGCGAGGAGATACTGCATCAGGACCTGCAGCTACAAAAGGCCCAGAAGACATTGTATGACTTTTATCTGCCCGAACTGCGTAAAGAGATCGCAGGCCTTCCCTCCGAAGCGCGCAATCTGCTAGCGCCCAATCTGCTCTATTGGCTCAACAACGACAATTACCAGAAAACTTTAGAACTAAAACTTCAGCCTGCGGAATCGCTTGATGAAAGCGACGTGGCAGCCCTTATTGATTACGAAATGTGCTGGCAAAGCCTACTGGGTTATATTCTTACCCTATCAACTAACAGTTACAACGATTCTGGCCCCGTGGAGTTCTTTAACGAAGCCCCCCCTTATGTAGTGACTGTAGACACCAACAGGTATCTGGCCTTTCTCGTGCAAGGCACGGTCAAACTCTCAGAGCTGATCAGATCTTCTGCAACAATTTTGAATCTTTTAAAAGATAAGGTTTCATTTTGTGCTCCCGAGTTTCCCCCGCAGCATTACTACGGATCAGTTTGCACGCTTGAGACGTGCCAATAGCTCTTAGCCCCAAAAAAACAAGGGCCACCTGAACAGGCGGCCCTTCTTCGTTAGACGTTATCCCCTCTTTGGCAAACCCTTTAGTTCACACGGGCTGATGGCTTGAGAATCGTCGTGAGGGTGTGCAGCAGCTCCATATTGCTCTTCACAAGGCCATACCTGACTTCCAGACTGCTTCTTGAAGGCAGGATAGCCAAGGCTTGCTGACTAAAGTTCACCAGAGACATATCCACCCTACCTTCAATCAGCGCATTTCTAATTGAGTCACTGACTATAATGAGCGACGGATAGACTTTTTGTGTGTTCTCTATATCCTCGATAACTCCCATAACCGTCGGAATCTGCCCAGCCTCAAGAAGCGGGCCCACTTGAGGAGCGAGGGCCAAAAACTGATCCACGAACCCCTCTGATAGTTTCACCAACAGTTCCGCCTGCTCCGAGGATCCGCTGAGCTCAGTGAAAGCCCTAACCAAGCTGGCTCGGAGGGACCGATAGGTTGAATTGGCTTCAATAATGGCCTCGAGCTCAGGATCAGAGCCACTGATTCTAAGCCCTACGAGACTTGCATCGGACATAGCCAAGTTTTTGACGTCGCCGCGCAGTCCCAGCTGCAAACGGGCCAAGGAGAGAGCTTCAATCTCCTTAGAGATAGCTTCGGTCGTGATGGCTCGCAGGGCAGCGCCTTGTTCGACCAGCGAGCTAGCAACTTTCGCGTAATCACCCTCAAAGGCGAAAAATCTTTCCACCATGGGATTAGATGGATCACGATCCAGGTCCGTCAAAAACGGTACCAACCCACTGAGTCGACCAGTTCCCACCTCGCTCGCCACCATGAAGTCCGCGCCGAAGTTGTAGTCCTGCTGAATAGTATTAACGTACAAGCTAAGGACAGCGTTCACACTGGCATAGAATCTCAGAGATGAGGGAATTTCGTTGCTGTAACTCTGACTGAGAGGAACCATGAAGCCACCGGTTACTAGCGTAGGCTGCAAGTGATCCGAAAGAATTTGAGCCAAAGTTGCACCGATGGCCGACTTTCCAATGGTATCTACACCCATATAGTAGCGTTCAAAATCAAGAAACGAGAAGGCTCGCGGCACCAAGATGTCGCCTTCGAGTTCACGGCTGGGAGATCTTTGTGTAAGAAAATTTACACCGAGAATCTTATCCATGTAGTAAGCGCTACGACTGAGATTTCCGTAGTCATTATCCGCTCTTCCATACAGCCATCGCTTTTCGATAACAACAGGAGTTGGGACCACACTGCCATCCGGCTGCCCTACGTTGATGACGGTGCCCTTCATCCTATCCCGAGTCGTTGTGAACTCATCAGCGTCGGGAGTGTGCACAACGCCTAAGAGAAATTCATGGGCTTTCGCAGCGGCTGAAACGGACTGTGCAGCCCGATACTCTTCAATGTTCCGGGCCTGGCCGTCTCCACGCTGAAAGATAGCCGTTCCACGGCCGTTCACTAAGCGGAACATGGCATCATCCATAAACCGCCTTGTTTGGTTAAAGTAGTAGGCTGTTCGTGAGAAGTTGGCCAGCATATCGCTCACCGTGAACCTGATTCGATCTTGAATAAGGGTTCGGTACTCGTAGGTCGAGTTGTACTGACCTATATAATAATCCACGATTTCTGGTGAGGTGGTGCCCACATCCCACATGTTACAGTTAGGGTCATAGTACTCAAAGCCATTCGAACAGAACTCGTACTGCCGAATCGGAAGCGACATATTGCGAACTTCGTGCTCACTGAGCTGATCGGGCTGATTCGGCCGAAGAGAGAAGTATTCAAGGACCTGATCGATTTGCACGAACTTGTCATCATGCACGTAAAGCGGCAGCACCTCATTGGCACCCTGGACGCCTACAAAGGATCTTCCCTTCTCATCCTGGCGCAGGTTGCGCTGAATGTTAGGAACTTCAGACGGTGAGATTTCGATAAGGCCTGTGTAGATCGCTCTCAGAGCGTAGGCATCGTAGGGCCCGGGACCTGCGTAATGAGCCCGCTCTAAGGAGTCGCCGTATTCCATCACGCTAGAGCTGAGACGGCCGGTCTCTTCCCCAGGGAATTCAAAGTTAGCCTTATCCACAGAGCCTTTAAAGTTGTGAGCTAAACCGAAGGCGTGTCCCAACTCATGGGAAGTTGTGTGTTTGAACATGCTCAGGAAAATATCTTCAACAGGCATCCCTGCGAGAATTTCACTTCCCTCGTCCATGCTCTGATAAAAACAGCTGGCGTGACCGTGATCACCATATTGGCTCAGATGCAGCATCGTCAGATCCTGATAGCGTGAGCTAACTTCCATCAAGTCCCGGCGATCCATCTTATCAGCGTTAAAGTCTAGGAAGGCTCCCAGCATCTGCCTTTCAAAGAACATGGGATTAGCCCCGTGAAGGCGCACATCCTCAAGGGCCTTATCCATCCCCTGCTGCAGCCATAAAAGCTCGTAGCCTTCAAAGGTCGAGAGTTTAGGGTGATTTAAGATGTCCTGAGTCAGATCCCGAACAGGCGTAGAAGACGTTTCCTTTAAGAGATTCATCAGATTTCTGAAATCCGGAACCTTAGCAGGAGTTAATGCGGTCAAAAGCTCTTCTCTAGGCATCACGTCAGAACTTGAGACGTAGCCCACATCATTGGGAAGGCTGACCGAGTTGGGACTGTGAGAGAAAACAGTGAACACGGAATCAATGGAATTAAGACTCACGGTAGAGGTCAGGCCTGTAAGAAAGCCCCTCGCCTGTGCTAAAGCCTCCTGATCCCGCTTAAACTGCTGCTCTAGAGAGCTGTTTTGCATGGCAGCAGCCGCCTCAGCTGCAGCCTCGGCAGCTCCGTTATATACGGCTCGGTAGTTGTCCAAGTACTGCTTGTTGATTCGAGAGACGCGCTGAGTGTTTTCTGCACTGGTCATGATGTTACCGGCAAACACGTTCACATTCCCAGCTTCTTGATATCCGCTACGAGGATTGGGCGTTGCCATATAGACACCCAAATACGGAACACCCGTCGCGGAGGGCTCAATGTAAATGTGATTCACATCCAAATCGCCGATCTGAGTGTGAACATCCACGCCGTCGATTTTAAGAACGATCAAATCTTTGTTGGTCTCCAAGGGAGTCCCCCTGAAAGCTTTTCTAAAAGCATCGTTCCAATCGGCGATCACTTCTTTCACAGCATCTATCATCTGCTCGCGGGTGACGAACTGAGTTCCGTCGCCGAAGGGAAGCCTATCGGGCACCCCCTTAAGCACATAAGTCACCTGCTTTCCATCACTGAAGTCATGGGTTACTGCGAGGTTTTTTTCCGTGCCTACGGTTCCTACACGTCCAGAAGCCGTTCTGTCATAGGAAGTTCTAGTGATCGCACCAAAGTTAAAAGCCTTTTGAGCTAAAACAGGCAGGTTCAACGCTTTGAATTCGTCGTGAGCCGGGTTGTGCTTTCTTAAAGAGATCCGCTCATTGATCGCAAAGTTTCCATCATTGCCGATATTGGTAAAGCCACTTAACCCCGCATTACCGAAGCA
>CAYRIE010000088.1:0-6983 GCA_964424215.1 uncultured Pseudobdellovibrionaceae bacterium | reverse complement strand
CGCTCAATGATGGCTCCAGCAGGCATGTGGCCTGTGGTGCTGGAGTCATCAGAGGACACCAGCACAGAGCCTTGGGCCACCGCATAGATCTGTGAATTGGCAGCCCTTAAGGGAGTTTGAATAAGGGTTCCGCCCTTTAAACTCGTGGCATCTCCTAGCGAGTGCACCGAAATGTCCAGCGGATTTCCAGCCCGAGCGAAGGGCGGTAGCGAGGCCGTGATCATAACGGCGGCCACATTTCCTGTGACCACTTGGTCGCCCTCAAGTTTGACACCCAGCTTGTCGAGCATTCTGAGAACGCTTTGATTGGTGTGCTCTAAATTGCCGTCACCCGTTCCCTTAAGTCCGACCACCACACCATAGCCCACCAGTTGGTTGCTGCGAACCCCGCGAAGGCTGGCAATGTCCTTTATGCGAGCCGCCTCAGCGTTCGGATAGGACAGCGTTAAAAGCAGAGCCAGAACTAGGTTCCATTTAAGTTTCAGCATTTCAGTTCTTCCTCGTGTTCACGATGTCAAAAGAAGGGTCCAATAGTTTTTCTGCGCTGATGCCGCTTTCGTTAAAATCCTCAGCCCTCACGATCCCCTTCACCAAAAGCTTGTACTCTCTCATGCCAATCATAAAAGCTGAGTCGCCTTGAATCTTATAACTGCCATCTTTGAGGATGTCGGTTATCCGTGTCGTAACCAGTTGCACGGGCCCCTCGCTTTCCTGAGGGGAAGCTGCGGCCGCTTGGGGTGCTGGCTCAGGCTCAGCCTCTTGCGGACCCTCTGCACCCTGTGAAGCCGGCTGCCGCGAATCCTTTTCAAGCTGCGCCATCAGGGTTTTAATAACTTGCGTTTTGGACTGGATCTGCTCTTTGGGATGACCGTCGATTCGCACATTCAGGATGTCGCCCACCAGCCGTGATGTGTTCTGCGCAAAAAGATAAGCTCCTTGACCTTCCATCACCCAAAGGCTTCCAGACCCTGCTGCTAGCTGAGATTGATCACGCATTTTTTCAGCAGTCATCCGTTCAAAGTTTTTAGCGGCCTCTGGATTGACGTTGGGTGCGTCCGAAAATTTGACGGGCTCGTGGCTTGAGGGCGTTGAGGGCTGACCGCCCATCATCTTCTTGAGTTGAACGCCGAAGCTTGCACAACCCACGCTCCCACTCAAAAGAAGAACCATAAATCCTGCCGCCCCGATTTTTCTGCCGATCACTGCATCCTCACTTTGCCGCTCTCCTCAACGAGAGCTGAAACGGTTTTATGGGTGCTTGAGATTTTGACCTTTATAGAGTCACCGATCGCACCGGCCTGCTGGGCTACTCCCTGGGCGGTCACCTGCAGGGGCCCCTTTTGATTGTGGATTCGCACGACGTCCCCATGTTTTATAACCTGGGACTTCACCAGGTCGCGGCGACGAACCATCTGACCCATGGGAATCATGCGATTGGAGGAGTGACCTGCCAGCTCAAGCTGCTGCAGCACATCCTGGGAAACATGGCTGATGTCGCGCCACTCTTGGCCCACGTTGCTGCTCGTAAACGGCTCACCGTAGGAGATGGCCCTGGTGGCTACAGGCACCCTTTTGAGCAAACGGGAGCGGGCCTGCACCCACCGCCTGTGTTTCTGTGACCCGGTCTTTAAATCCACCCCTAAAAACAAATTGCCCCTGAGAAAGCGAACATCGGGTAGGCTTTCCCACTTCCAGCTCGCCTGAGCGGAGGTGCCCTCAGGCCACTGCAGTTGAAAGTTGGACAGCTCCACTTTGCAAGTGCAGTCCGTCTGCAGCCCTTGCACCAAATCTGAAACCATGCGGCTTTCTAAAAACTTATAGGGCTCGGGGCGGATTTCAACCTCTAGAGGCAAACGAAACTGTACACCTGGGCCTGTGGCCGGATAGCTGGTGAGCGCTAAACGAAGCCTCTTGGAAATATCGGCTGACGTGTAGGTGGTAGCTTCACTCGTGATTTCTTTGCCGGCAAAGACGGTGTGGCTGAGCAATTGTTGAGGCAGGGTGAACTTTCCTAGATTGTCCTCAAGGAGGTCACGAAACAAAAGGCTCTCCCCTGGCCAGGACGACACCATGGCCTTGACCTCCAGCAGGGGTTCGGCGTGAACCTCTGCTGCAGGCCAAATCAAAAACATCAGAGAAAACATCTTAAGGCGCATAAATCATCACCGTAGGCTGTTCACATATTGAAGCATTTGATCTGCCGCCTGAATCACTTTGGAGTTGGTCTCGTAAGCTCTCTGGGCGGAAATCATGTTCACCATTTCATCCACAATATTGACGTTGCTCATCTCAAGCTGGCCTTGGGCCAGAGCTCCAAAGATGGACTCTCCCGGATTTCCCACCTGCGCAGCCCCGCTGGCAGCACTGGGGATGTAGATATTTTTACCCAAGGATTTAAGGCCGGGCGGGTTCACAAAGCTAGCTAGCTGAATCTGACCGACCGTCTGCGGAATGTTGCTGGTACCAATCACAACGGCTACTTCACCTGTGGGGCCGATGGAGACTCCGGAAGTGTTGGGTGGTAGGGTGATCTCAGGTTGCAACAGGTGACCGTTCTGATCGACCAGTCGCCCGTTGACATCTTTTTTGAAGGCCCCATTGCGACTGTAACCGATTTGGCCATCGGACAAGAGCACCTGGAAGAAGCCCTGACCTTCAATCTGAACATCAAGTGGGTTGCGAGTGATCTTGGCCGAGCCGATGTCAAAGTCCTTTTGGACCGACGCTGTCCGAACACCGTGCCCTACCTGCACCCCCGTGGGGGAGACAGCATTGAGTCCACTCATGGCTCCAGGCTCTTTCACAGTCTGATACATCAGATCTTCGAACTCGGCCCGAGCTCTTTTAAATCCCGTGGTGGACGTGTTGGCGATGTTGTTAGAGATCACGTCCATATTGGTCTGCTGGGCCTGCATCCCCGAGGCCGCGGTGTTCAAAGACTTAATCATGGGCTACCTCACAGTTTGGGAATTTCACTGATCAGCTTTCCTTTCATTTGGTCGTAGGCTTGAATGGCCTTCTGTGTGCTTTCAAAAACTCGAGTGGTTGACAGCATATCCGTCATCTCACGCACCAAGTTGACATTGCTCTGCTCGATAAACCCTTGGTGCACTTTCATGGGCCGTACGATTCCGGCGGTCGGCTCGTAACCCTCTTTGAGAACATAGCGGCCACCCCCTAGCTTCAAAAGGGAGTCGGGCTGCTCAAACTGTAAGATGGAAAGCCTTCCCAGGAGTTGGTCTCCCAGCTGGAATTCACCCTGATCGCCCACGCTCACCAGTTGGCCGTTGGTCGTGATGACGCGGGACTCGGGATCTGAAAAGGTAGGCTCCCCCTCCAGCAGCACAAAAAAGCCCTCACGGGTGACGAGTCTGCCCTCGGCATCAAGAGTGAAGTTGCCAGATCTTGTGAGCTGGATGCCCTGCGGGGTGAGGATTTCAAAAACCCCGTCCCCTTCGACGGCAAGATCTAGCGCGTTGCCCGTGGATTTGAGCACGCCTTGAGAGAAGTCGGTGTAGGATCCGCTGACGTCGACATAGGACTTGTCGCCCCCGTTCATGTCGTAAAAGCTCTCAACTGAGGCGGGAACCCTGGGAACGCGGAGCATATCAGGAGCTTTTTCGTAGCTCGTTAAATACTCTTGGAAAACAAGCTGATCGCGCTTAAAGCCCGGAGTGTTGGCGTTGGCCAAATTGTTGGAGATGGTCTCAAGCTTGGCATTTTGTGCCATAGCTCCGCTCACCGCCGTGAATATTCCTTTATCGGCCATTCGTCGAGTCCCCTTCCTGGAAACTTCCTTATCTCTTCTATGAGCAAGCGGTGTGCCAGCACAACAGTGCCCCAAGAGCCTTCTCAGCCGGGTAAGGCGTCATCGTCTTGACTGGACGTCAAGGAACCTCAACACAACAGGTCTCGACCTGCAGCCCGGGTTTTGTCATACTCAGGCCGTGAGAACTTGCCTCCTCCTTATTTTGTTAACCCTCACGGATGTTAGCTGGGCTCTGCCTCATGCGCGCTCTACGGGTGAGGCCGTCAGCCCAAGTACCCAGCGCGTTCAAGTGATCCCTCGTCAAGAGGCCAGTCAGCCCATCTTCGATATACCGGTGACTTACAATGCACGCGTTCGTTACTGGGTGACCTTTTATCAAACCACCGGCAGGTCTTGGTTTAAAACCTGGCTGGAGAGGTCCACCATTTATCTGCCGATGATTCTGGAACTCCTTAAAGAGTCTCACCTACCCTTGGACCTTGCCTATGTCGCTATGATCGAGAGTGGCTATTCGCCCTATGCGGAAAGTCACGCCAGTGCTGTGGGTTTGTGGCAGTTCATTCCCGCTACTGGAGAGCGCTATGGACTGAGGCGCAACAGTTGGCTGGATGAACGCAGGGACTTTTATAAAAGCACCAGAGCTGCGATTGCGTACAAAAAAGATCTGTACAAGATGTTTCAGTCCTGGCACCTGGTGGCGGCCAGCTACAATGCCGGTGAAAACCGCATCAAACGACTGATCAAGCGGCATCAGACCAACGACTTCTGGCGCCTAGCGGATATGAAGGTTCTGCCTGAGGAAACCATCAACTACGTACCGAAGATATTGGCCGCTGTGCTGATTGCCAAGGCGCCCGGACTTTATGGCTTTCGCGATCTAAAGTACAAGCCGCCCCTTGAGTTTGAGTTTATGGAAGCTCCCGGCGGCACCAACCTTCGCAGCTTAGCCCAGCACCTTGGGGCGAGCTATGCGACCCTAAAGCAGCTCAACCCCGAACTGCTCAAAGAGTACATCCCGCGCAGCGTGAGCAGTCACCGCATTCGGATCCCGCTGGGCACAAGCCAACTAGCCACGCAGTTTTTGCTGGCAAAAAACGGCACGCCCCTATGACAGCCCTTCTCGTTCGAAAATATGGTGGCAGCAGTCTGGCCGACCCTGGAAAACTCCGTAGTGTCGCACAAAGCCTGGCAGAGCTTCACTTAAAGGGCCACCCCCTCATTGTGGTCGTCAGTGCGATGGGAAAATCCACTGATGAATTGATTCGCCTAGCCTACACTTTGTCGAGCCGGCCCTCCCCAAGGGAGCTAGATATGCTGATCTCAACGGGAGAGCGCATCTCCATGTCCCTTCTGGCCATGGCTCTGAACGATCTGGGCCGTTCAGCGATCAGCTTTACAGGCAGTCAGGCGGGTATTCTCACATCGCCCTCTCACATGAATGCCACGATCCGAAACATCAAGCCAGCTCGCGTGGAAGAGGAGCTTCGCGCAGGCAAGATCATTGTTGTTGCTGGCTTTCAGGGAGTTTGTCCCGAAACCAAAGAGGTGACTACGCTCGGTAGGGGCGGCTCCGACACCTCGGCAGTGGCCCTCGCGGCTCACTTTAAAGCGCAACGGTGTGAAGTGCTCAAGGACGTTCCAGGCGTTCACTCCATGGATCCTAAGTGGGGCTATCCAGTCCGCCATCTTCCTCACCTCTCTTACAGGCAGCTTCATCACATGACTTACTGGGGAGCTAAGGTTCTTCACCACCGCAGCGTTGCTTTGGCCCAAAGAATGGGCGTGCCACTTCTTGTGGGGCTCGCTCACGGACAGGGCGCCTCAACGCTTATTTCCCCCTCGGAGGATTCCATGTATGAATCAGTTCAAGTGCTAGCGGTTTCACATAAGGAAAACTTGCTCAGTGTTCACTTGCCTGGCGCTTCACTGAGTGAGGCCCTCACCCAACTGAGCCAAACGGTCACTCAGCGAGGGCTGCCGGAGCCGGAAAGAGTTCACCAGGAGATCACCTCATCTGACTGGAAGTTTTGCCTGCACATGCCCTCTGAGCACCTGCCTGAGTTTAAAAGTAGTCTTCTTGAGGCGGGATTTCAGGTGGATGAGCACCTGAAGGCTGCTCTTACGCTCTCAGGGAACCAGCTGGCCCAAAGCCCCCTACTCCTTGAACTGGTGAAAGCGCTGACAGGTCAAAAGATCATGATTCAGAGCCTTCTGACCTCACCGGACGGAGTTTCACTTTTTGTTTCTCAGTCCGATCTGACTGCAGCTACGAAGGTGTACAGCCAAATTCAACAGACATCCGAGATTCGGACCACTTAAATCTCAGACAGCTTTTTAGACCTTTAGGCCCTCTCACTCATGTTGCAGTAACTAGCGGCCATGAAAGCTGTCCTCTTTTTTCTCGTTGTTCTTTCTTCTTGGATTCTTTGCGCCCAAGAGCGCAGGGTGCTGGCGCCCCACGAAACGGTCTACATCCCAGTCGACCCTGGGATTCCCGTTGAGGTTTCCCGTAGCGACATTCTGAGCATCAAAGATCTTGAGGACAAGCTGCAGGTGCGCGCCAAAAAACGCGGCAGCTGCACCGTGCGCGTAGGCGAAAAGGTGTACCACTTTGAAGTGGTCTCCACCGACTCCGCCCACAGTTACCGCCGTGTCGACAAAGGATCACTTAAGGGCTTAAAGCTCTCACCCGGAAAAAACGGCGTGATCGTCACCGGTAAGCTTTTAAGAGTCTCCGATTACGAAAAGCTTCTTGGGACCATGGCACCGGGGTGGAGCTTTCAAGCCGAGGTTCCTTTGGATTTACAGCCTGAACTCTTAAGCTTCCTTCACGAGGAGCTGATCAATCTGGGGCAGCCAGAACTCTTGATCAAGTTTACTCCTTCTCCCCGAGCGCTTCTTCCCCCAGGGGGGCTGGCTCGTTACCGTCCGGCTCTTCGAAAACTCGGCCTCCGTCATTCTGTAAGCTCCACATCCATGGCCCCGCGCCCCAGTCTTCCGGTCACCTTTGTGCTGGCCGAAATCAGCCAGCAGGCCCTTAAAGATCTGGGGGTCCGGCCAGAACCCTCAACCCAGGTGCAAATCCTGCCAAAACTTGCCACCGCGCAAGAGGTCATGGTGCAGCTGGATCACTTCTCAGGAAGGGGTCTTGCCAAAAGGTTGGCCCAGCCGCGGCTCATTCTCAGCTCGGGCCAAGCGGCCAAGTACCACAGCG
>CAYRIE010000087.1:0-7082 GCA_964424215.1 uncultured Pseudobdellovibrionaceae bacterium | reverse complement strand
CTCCAGCAGCATTCGCTCAACAGAGATAGCCTCAGCTCGGCTGTTGCCCCAAAACATGAGCAGCAGATAACCCGAAAGAGCTGCCAGCGTGAAGTTGGCTGCACGCTCTGGTGGGGTGATCTTTTTCACGCGAATTACGATCAGCATCAGGACAGCTAATCCCCAGATCAGCTTCATCCCGAAAGGAACATCCGGCGTGGACCAGACTAGGTAGGTGGCAGCCCCTGCTAGAAGGGACCAAAGAAACTTGGCAGCTCCAGTGCTGGAGTAAGCCAGCATCGCGGCAGCCCCCATCAACAGCCACACCCACAGATCCACGATGAACAAGGTGTCACCATAAAACCACCGCTCACTAAAAGGCATGAGGAGCCGAATGCCATAGGTGTTGAGCCAGTCCAAAAAGGGATGAGTCAAAACCCCGATGTAAGACAAAAGGAGAAGGTCTTTTCCGTTGGCGGCAGAAGAAGGAAGACCTCGGCGCCTGCAGATCCACCGCTCGTAAAGCAGCATGGCACCTGCCAGAAGCCAAGGCAAAAGTACAAGAGCTAGCACTCCGTGGGTCCATCCCCTACGGTGCTCTAAGGCAGCGTCGGATCCCAAAAACATAAAGACCGCATCGATGTCCGGAAGGTTGGCACCTATAAGCAGCGTCGGAGCTGCTAGGGGGCTGAGTTTTTTAAGCCGAGTCTGTGCCAAGCTGGCACCAACGAGAGTGTGAGCCAAGGGATCCATTGCATGTGCCCCGCTAAAGAGTTTTTCAAAGTTTAGAATTTTCCCAGTCTAGTGGCAAGCTGCCCTAGGCAGAGGCATAGGCCTCAGCCAGATTCACGGTGTGATTTTTCAGACGCCTCAGCGAAATCACAATATCGCTGAGCGTGAGACTGGCCTTGGGGGCGATTTTTCCGGCGCCTAAGCGGTTAAGGTGGGTTCTCTTCACCTCATCTGCTGTCTGATTAAAGGAGTCCCAGCCTTCTCGGAGCTGCTCAATTTCAAGAGGCTGACGCTTTAAGATGATGTTTCTTACAGTTCCAAAGAGACCTGCCGCTTGATCGGCCAGGGCGTAGACCTCTGCCTTGGTTTCCTCATCAAAACTGAAACTCTCGCGGTAGGCTCTCGTTGAATAGTTGACGATCGCCTGACAGTAATCTGCGATGCTCTCAAACTCATCGGCCATCCGCAGGATGGATTTGACCTGCTCGGACTCACTTTCCGTAAGTGGAACTTCCATGACCCGTCCAAGAAACACCGTGACCTCCATCTGCTGTCGGTCGGTGATCTCCTCGTAACGCTTCACCCGCTCAGCAAGATGCTTAAGTTCTGAGTCGGCTTTCAAGTAATTGAGCGTATCTTCCATGGCCTGCTGAACCAGATCGGACATCTTTTGAAGTTCACCCATGGCCTGCTCTATAGCCAGCACAGGAGAAATCTTTGAGGTGGCGCCAAACATCTCTAGTGTCTTCTTTTCTTTGACTCGGCTGTCGGGCACCATCCAGGTGACCAGGCGCTCAAGATGACGAATGAACGGCAAAAACAAGATCGCGTTGACGACGTTAAAAATGGTGTGCCCCGCCGCAATATGAGCTGCGATGTAGGGCCGTTCTCCGCCCCGAATCAAATCCGGATCTCCCGCTACCACAAAGTCTATGAACTCCTTATAGACCCCGAAAAAGGTGGTCAGAACTAAAACTCCTAGAAGATTGAAGGTGGCATGGGCCGCTGCGGCCCGCTTGGCAGCCACATTGGCACCTAGGCTTGCTAAAATAGCCGTAATGGTGGTGCCGATGTTTTCACCCATCACCAGGGCAAGTGCTGTTTGAAAGGATATGGAGCCAGTCATCGCCAGCGCCATCGTGATTCCAAGCATCCCGGTGCTGGACTGGATTAAAAAAGTCAGCAAGCAGCCCACAAGAACCGTCGCCATCACGCTAGGATAGGAGTCAGCGCTGAAAAACTGCATCGCCTGCAAAAAGCCTTCGTGCTGGCCGAGGGGCTTAAAGGCTGAACTCATAGTGTCCAAACCTAAAAAGATTAAGCCCAGGGCAAAAAGAACTTTGCCAATTTGGCTACTTCGCTCGCTGCGGTTAAAAACCATGGGAAAAGCGCCGAGGCCAATCAAAAGCAGACTGTACTGCCCTGCTTTGACGGAAATAATCCATCCCGTAACGGTGGTGCCGATGTTGGCACCGAAGATGACCCCAATTGCCTGACCCAGCTGCATCAGCCCAGCATTGACAAAACCCACCACCATAACCGTTGTGATGGAGCTGCTTTGGACAAAGGTGGTAACGAGAATTCCCACAAGGACGGCGCTGAACCTGTTGGTGGTGAGGGTGTGAATGATTTTTCTAATCCACCCGCTGGCCACGGCCTGTAGACTCTCGGAGAGAGTTTTCATGCCAAAGAAGAAAAAGCCCAGCCCCCCTAAGAGCGTGTAGGCTAGTTTAAACCAGTCCAAATCCACCTCGTGCAACGCCTTTAGCGGATTCTTAAGCTTTGGCCCCTTTCCATGCAACCAATTTAAAAGGACTGGGTAGAAAAGGAAGCTCCCACACCGCCAGTTAAGCCCAGTCTCCCTTACCTTTTAGGCTCTGCCCCTTTTTGCGGCAGAACAACGGGCCGGTGGGGCTGTGCGAAGACTTTTTTTAGAGTTCCGGCGTGATTTTGCTCTAGGCTTCCCCGGCGTGCCAATAGGATGATGTCCCTTCGCAGCGGCCTGCCCCAAGGTAGACGCTCTAGTAAGGGCTGCTGCCGGAGAACAGTCTGCGGCAGCAGGCTTAAGAAGGGTTGCCCGTGGAGCATTTTAAGCAAAAACTGAGGGAAATCTGAGCGGAGCAGCTGGGGCGCGGGCAGTCGGTCGGGCAAAAGGGCTTCAACTGCCTTTCGTGAGAAGTCCCAGTCCTCCCACCACAGCATAAAAGGCATCTGAGCTGCCAGGCTCTTAGGTAAACTGGTGTGCTTCTTAAGAACTTTTTTAGCGCCGCAGAAATAGTAATCCTCTGAGTAAAGCACCGTGCGCACTTCATCCCTACCGCGCTCCACCCGGTCAGCGGGCGCGATCACTGCACCGCGGGAGGCTCCGCTCACCGCCCCATCTTCTGACTGATAAGATCTGAGCTCAATTCTTGGAAGACCTTCCTGCTTCAGATTTCCTAGGGCCTCTTGAACGTAAAACTGATGCCAGCCTTTTTGTAAGTTCAGCTCGAGCGTGGATAAGAAGTCCTGACCCTGGGAAATTTGCCGCAAAGACTTAGAGGTGTCGTCAAAGAGCCTGTGAACGGCATTCAAAAGAATGGCTCCCTCGCGAGTGAGCACAAGAGAGCGCGCCTTCCTGAAAAACAGAGGCGAGCCGCACTCAATTTCCAAGGAGCGAATCTGAGCACTTACGCTGGGAACAGATATGCACATCCGCTCTGCGGCCTTGGTCATGGACAGATCGCGGGCGACTTGGAAAAAACAATGCAAATGGTTCCAGTTCGGGTTCTCAGGGATCTTCATTGTTAGCTTTTTCCTAACATATGATTTGGTGTACTTGAAGCCTGAAATGCCATCCATTAGGTTAACTCAAAGGAGAACACCTCTATGTGTGGCATTGTCGGCCAAGTGAACGCTCAGCGCGAACCTACGGACATTTCACGAATTCAGCAGCTCTTAAGCTCCACAAACTCCCGCGGACCCGACGGCCACGGCATATTGTCAGGTCCGGGCTGGAGCCTAGGCCACAACCGGCTGAGCATTCAGGACCTTTCCAGCAAAGGCCATCAGCCTATGAGGCTTCCAGAGCTGGGACTGAGCCTTGTGTTCAATGGCGAAATCTACAACTTTAAAGAGCTGCGCACGGAGCTGACCTCCCATAGCTACAGCTTCTTTTCAGGCTCCGACACGGAAGTGCTTCTAAAAGGTTTTCACAAATGGGGCGCTGAGGTTTTGCATAAACTGGAGGGAATGTTCGCCTTTGCCATTTACGATGAAAATACCCATGAGCTGTTTTTGGCGCGCGACAGGCTAGGAATAAAGCCCCTGTATTACACTCAGGAGGGGCCTACGCTTTCTTTTTGCTCTTCTTTGCCGCCGCTTCTGAAAGGCTTAAAGTCTTCCCCGCAAATTAGCCCCCAGGGTCTGAATTACTACTTTAGTTTTCATTCCGTTATCCCCGCACCGCACACTCTGATTAAGGACATTTGGAAGCTGCCGCCAGGACACTACGCTCGCTGGAGGGCTCATGAGGATCTAGAGGTGGCACCCTACTGGAATCTGAAGTTTGAACGGCAGGAGCACCAACTGAAATGGGGCGAAGAGGAGTGGCTGGACGAGCTAGAGGACCTTCTTAAAAAAACGGTGCGCAGCCACCTGATCGCCGACGTTCCAGTGGGACTGTTTTTGTCTGGCGGACTGGACTCCAGCCTTCTGGCAGCGTTTATGTCAGAAGCTATGGACCGACCGCTTCAGACCTTCTCGGTGGGTTTTAGCGGCAAAAGTCAGCAGAGCGGCGATGAATTCCCGTTTTCAAGGCAGGTGGCCACCCAACTGAAGACCGAACACTACGAAATTGCAGTCAGCACTCAGGAACTTTTAGATCACCTTGAAGACTGCATCCGTGCCCAGTCAGAGCCCATGATGAGCCACGATAACATTGGCTTTTACCTTCTCTCGAAAGAAGCTGCTCGCCACACCAAAGTAGTTCAAAGCGGTCAAGGTGCAGACGAGATCTTTGCGGGCTACTCTTGGTATCCGAAAATTCACGGCGCCTCCGACGCTGTGGAAAGTTACGCTCAGCACTTTTTCGACCGCAACTTTCAGCAGTACGCAAGCCTCATCCAGCCAGATTACGTGAAAGAGGATTACGCTCTTCAATTCGTTCAAGATCACTTCGCCAGGAAAGGCGCTCAAGAGCCCGTGGAAAAAGCCCTCAGGATCGACACCACGGTGATGCTGGTGGATGACCCCGTCAAGCGGGTCGATAACAACACCATGGCTTGGGGCCTTGAAGCGAGGGTGCCTTTTTTGGACCACAAGATGGTCGAGTTTGCAGCGCAGATGCCTGCTGAGTTGAAATTGAAAAATGGTGGCAAAGGTCTTCTCAAAGAGCTGGGCTATAAGTACTTGCCGAGGGAAGTTATTGATCGGCCCAAGGGCTACTTTCCCGTTCCGGAGCTTCGGTACCTAAGTGGACCGTTTAAAACCTTGGCCCAAGAAATTCTAGGGAACAAAGCAGCCCACGAGAGGGGAATTTTTCAGCAAAACAAAATTCAAAGTTATCTGGAAAATTCGGAAGAAAACCTCACCCCTCTTGGCGGATCGAAGCTCTGGCAAGTCACCGTATTAGAATGGTGGCTTCAACTTCATGAGATAGGAACTTAAATATGAGTCAAACACAACCGACCACTCACCGGTACCGCAAACTTCAGACACCCACCCTGCAGAACTGGCGCCCCCAGGATCCCCAGCTACAGGTTCAAATGAAAAAAAATGCCGTGGTCGATTGCGGCTGGGGAAACATCTTATTTGCGCACACCTTTGAAAGCCCCTCAGAGCTTATGAAGCAGCTGCTTAAAGAAAAAGAGGGCCGAAGAGACATCGCCTTTTATGTCAAAGATCCCCATGTCCTCTTAAGCTCTGCTCCCACGGAGATCTTTCTAGATCCCTCACACACCTTTCGGCTGTGGTTTGAAAACTACACGCCTGAGAAAAATCCGCTCCAGCACGTTCGTGTTCGCAGGCTGCAAAACAAATCCGATGTGGCAGCTATCAACGAGGTTCTCGTGTCCCAGGGGATGGTCCCGCTCGGCGATATGTATGTTTGGAAAAACAGAAACTCCCGCACCCGCACGCTGCTTCTGGCTGAAACGCTCGAAGGCGGTGAAATCGTGGGGTTCTGCATGGGCGTTAACCACAAGATGGCCTTTAACGACCCGGAGAGTGGGAGCAGCCTCTGGAGCTTATGTGTTGCAAAAAACTCTCCTGTTCCGCGAGTGGGAGAAATTTTGGTCCGCAGGTTGGCCGAGCACTATATCGCTAGCGGCTGCTCGTTTATGGACCTGAGTGTGATGCACGACAACACCTCGGCTATTAATCTTTATAAAAAACTAAATTTCGAAAGAGTCCCCGTCTTCTCTGTGAAATTAAAAAACTCCATCAATGTGGATCTTTTTTCAGGGCCCGAAATCGGTGAGCAGCTCAACCCTTACTCTCAGATTATTATCAACGAGGCCAGGTACCGCGGCATCAAGGTTCAGGTCATCGACACCCACACCAACTTGTTTCAGCTCAGCTGGGGCGGCGTCACTCACCTCTGCCGGGAATCTTTGACTGATTTAACCTCATCGATTGCTTTTTTCCTTTGCGACGACAAACAGCTCACCTCGAAGTTCCTCAAATCCCATGGCTACAGTGTGCCTCGTCAGATGGAGTGGTCCGACGGCAAAGAGGCTCTTGCGGAGAAGTTCCTAAGTCATCACAAGAAGGTGGTGGTGAAACCTCGCCGCGGAGAGCAGGGACAAGGCGTGGCTGCAGGGCTTACCACATGGAGTGATGTTAAAAATCATATCGATGAGCTCTCTGCTCAAAAAGAGAGCGTCTTGATCGAGGAGTTCGTCGAGGGCACAGAGGTGCGCGTGGTGGTTATCGGCTATGAGGTGGTTGCGGCCGCAGTGCGAAAGCCCCCCGAGGTGACCGGCACCGGACAGCACACCCTAAAGCAGCTTATTGAGGCTCAGAACCGCAAGCGTCTTCGCGAAACCGGGGGTGAGTCCAAAATACCCCTGGATTCCACCACCATTAACACCATCAAAGAGCAAGGCTATGAGCTAGAAGATGTGCTTGAGAGCGGAGTCACCCTTAAGGTGCGCACCAACTGCAACCTCCATACGGGAGGAACCTTGCACGACGTGACAGCTGAGCTCTCCCCCGAGTTGAAGCAGGCGAGCGTATCGGCTGCGCGGGATCTGGAGATTCCGGTGGTGGGGCTGGACCTGATTGTTCCTGACATCCAAGGTAGTGATTACTGGATTCTAGAGGCTAACGAGCGGCCCGGACTTGCTAATCATGAGCCGCAGCCTACTGCCGAAAAGTTCATTGATTTTCTG
>CAYRIE010000086.1:0-7087 GCA_964424215.1 uncultured Pseudobdellovibrionaceae bacterium | reverse complement strand
ACACCCTTGGTAAGGGTGAGGTCGTGAGTTCGATTCTCACCATGAGCACCATTTTAGCAATGGTATCAGTTGTACTGATGGATGATTGGATTTAAATAAACAGAGCGAGAACATAAAGACACGGACCCATTTAGGAGGCTAACACAGATGTCTAAAGAGAAATTTGACCGTTCAAAACCGCACGTAAACATTGGAACTATCGGGCACGTGGATCACGGCAAGACAACCTTGACCGCCGCAATCACTACCGTTCTTGCTCGTAAAGGTGGCGCTCAGGCGACAGCTTACGACATGATCGATAAAGCTCCCGAAGAGCGTGCTCGTGGGATCACTATCTCAACTTCTCACGTTGAGTATCAAACAGACAACCGTCACTACGCCCACGTGGACTGCCCAGGTCACGCTGACTATGTGAAGAACATGATCACAGGTGCGGCTCAAATGGACGGAGCCATCCTTGTTGTGTCCGCTGCTGACGGCCCCATGCCTCAAACGCGTGAGCACATTCTTTTGGCGCGCCAAGTAGGTGTTCCCGCCATCGTTGTGTTCATGAACAAGGTGGATCAAGTTGGCGATGCCGAACTTCTGGATCTAGTTGAGCTTGAAATTCGCGAACTTCTCAGCAAGTACGAGTTCCCTGGCGACGACACACCGATCATCCGCGGTTCTGCCCTAAAAGCACTTGAAGGTGACAGCGGTGAAATCGGTGAAGCTGCTATCCTAAAGCTGATGGAAGCTGTTGACTCTTTCATTCCTGAGCCTCCTCGTCCGCTGGACAAAACTTTCCTTATGCCCATCGAGGACGTTTTCTCCATCTCTGGCCGTGGAACTGTGGTTACCGGTCGTATTGAAAGGGGCCGTGTGAAAGTTGGTGAAGAAGTTGAAATCGTGGGAATTCGCCCCACTGTTAAAACCACCATCACTGGCGTGGAAATGTTCCGCAAGCTTTTGGATGAAGGTATGGCAGGCGACAACTGTGGTGCCCTTCTTCGTGGTACGAAGAAAGAAGACGTTGAGCGCGGTCAAGTTTTGGCCAAGCCCGGCTCAATCACTCCCCACAAGAAGTTCAAAGCTGAAGCCTACATTCTCACAAAAGAAGAAGGTGGACGTCACACTCCTTTCTTCAACGGTTACCGCCCGCAGTTCTACTTCAGAACAACGGACATCACTGGTGTGTGCACGCTGAAAGCTGGCACAGAAATGGTAATGCCTGGTGACCAAGTTGAAATGGATATCGAGCTGATTGCTCCGATCGCCATGGAAAAAGAGCTGCGCTTTGCGATTCGCGAAGGCGGACGTACTGTGGGTGCTGGTGTAGTTACTGAGATCGTTGAGTAAGCGATCTTAAGGTTTGTAGCGACTTGGGGACCTTCTCAAAAGCAGGGGTCCCCTTGTTTGTTTTTGAAATGAGATTGCAAAATAGGGCAGTAGCTCAGTTGGTAGAGTAACGGACTCCAAATCCGTCGGTCGTGGGTTCGAGCCCCTCCTGCCCTGCCATTTTAGGAAGTAACGTATGGATCAAACCAATCAGATTCAGAAGATCGTTCTTGTAGGCTTTGTGGCCTTTGGCATCACAGCAGCTTACATAGCTACCACTTTGATGGAAGTTTTAGCTGCCACCTCCGGCACATTTGCCAGAGCGTACGACAGTCTTCTGGTTCAGCACGGAGTCCCTGTGGTAGCCGGCGTGGGGCTTTTTGCTCTGTGCATGCTCAAGCCCTCCATCCGCAAGTGGGGTGAAGAGGTGGTCATCGAAGTAGGTAAGGTGGTTTGGCCTTCACGCAAAGACACCCAGGCCCTGACCATTGCAGTAAGCTTTATCATTTTGCTGGCCGGGCTTCTTCTGGGTGGATTTGATGTGGTAACCAAGCAAGTAGTTAACTTTATTCTGAGATATCAGTTCTAGGGGGCCGATGTGGAAAAGAAGTGGTACATCGTCAACGTCCAGACAAACTGCGAGAACCGAGCTAAAGCGGCTATCGAAGAGCGCATTCGCTCGCGCGGGATGCAAGAACAGTTTGGCGAAGTGCTCATCCCTACCGAGAACGTTGTGGAGCTGGTGAAAGGCCAAAAGGTCACCCGGCCCAAGAAATTTTTCCCGGGCTACATCTTTGTTGAAATGGTCCTTAATGAAGAGACTTGGCACCTCGTGCGCGGCGCCTCCAAAGTGACCGGCTTCATTGGCGGTCAGGAGCCCCAATCTGTTCCTGAGGATCAGGTTCGACGGGTGGCTGATCAGATGGTCGAAGGCACCGAGCGGCCCCGCCCCAAAATCAAGTTCGATATGGGCGAGTCGGTCACAGTTGTGGACGGGCCTTTTAGCAATTTTGCGGGCACAGTTGAGGAGATCAACGAGGAAAAGGGCAAGATCAAGGTGCTCGTGAGCATCTTTGGACGCCCCACCCCGGTCGAATTAGATTTTATTCAGGTTGAAAAAGCCTAGATTTTGCGATAATACTGCGCGAATTTCTAAAAATAGCTTTTATGAGCTTAAACCCGATGTTGTGAGGAGTGGGAGATGGCCAAAAAGGTCACTGGTATGATTAAGTTGCAGATTCCGGCAGGGAAGGCCAATCCAGCGCCTCCCGTTGGACCGGCGCTCGGGCAACACGGGGTCAATATTATGGAGTTCTGTAAACAGTTCAACGCTCGGACCCAAAAGGCCGGCGATACGGTGATCCCTGTGATCATCACTGTTTACCAAGATCGCTCCTTCACATTTGTGACAAAGACCCCGCCGACGTCGATTTTGATTAAACAGGCACTGAAGATCAAAAGTGGATCCAAGCTGCCGCAAAAAGACAAGGTTGGTAGGTTAACTAAAGATCAAATCCGCCAGATCGCTGAGGTCAAGTTGCCGGATTTGAACTGCACGACCGTTGAAGCAGCCATGCGCCAAGTGATTGGATCTTGCAGCAGCATGGGTGTGGACGTCGTCGACTAAGGGGTCATAAATGGCAAAAGTAGCAAAGCGTTTCAAGGCGGCTCAAGAGCACTTGGACACTCAAAAAAAATACACTCTCGATGAGGCCTTTGACCTGGTCGTGAAAACCGCCAACGCCAAATTCGACGAAAACATCGATGTGGCTTTGAATTTGGGTGTGGATCCCAAGCAGGGCGATCAACAAGTCAGAGGGGCTGTTTCTTTGCCCCACGGGCTGGGTAAAACCGTCCGCGTGGTCGTTTTTGCCAAAGGTGCCAAGGAAAAAGAAGCCCAAGAGGCCGGCGCAGACTTTGTCGGCGCCGATGATCTGGTTGAGAAGATCCAGGGCGGCTGGCTGGAATTTGACAAAGCCATCGCAACTCCGGACATGATGGCCGTGGTTTCTAAGGTCGCTAAGATCTTAGGACCTAGAGGCCTGATGCCCAACCCGAAGATCGGCACGGTCACCATGAACGTGGGTGAGGCTGTTGCTGCAGAAAAGCGCGGCAAGCTCGACTTCAGAGTCGAAAAAGCTGGAATCATCCACGCCGGCGTGGGCAAAAAATCCATGGGACCCGCTCCGCTGAAGGAAAACTTCGTAGCGCTGCTGGCGGCTGTTGTGAAGGCTAAGCCTTCTGCCAGCAAGGGTGTGTTCCTCCGTGGTATCACTCTCGCTTCCACGATGGGACCGGGGATTAAAATAGATGTAACTAACGCTCAGTCCGCACTGAGCTAAATTTTATGTGCGCAGTCTAAGAAAACAGGTGCGAAAGCTTAAGTCTCTCTCAAAAGAGAGCCTGTCGAGACGATGGGAAGAAGTTCCTCCATGTGGAGAGCCTCCTCTCTCACTTCTAGACGGCGCCGGGGTAAAAAGGAGGTAGGCCATGATGACGCGAGCGCACAAAGCGCAGCAGATCGAGGCGCTATCGGATCGTTTTGGGCGAGCTAAGGCTGCCTTTATCGTCGACTTTAAAGGTCTTAACGTGGAGCAGGTAACTACCCTGCGCAAGTCGTTAACTCCTTTGAATGCCGAGATGAAGGTGGTTCGCAACACACTTGCGAAGCTAGCCCTTAAGAACCACCCGGAAGCTGAACAGGCCGTCACCGATCAATTCGTAGGCACAAACGCGATTGTGTTTGCCTACGATGACGTCAGCGCGTCGGCCAAAGCTCTCTCCGAATTCAGCAAGGACCTGGAAATGTTCCAGCTGAAATCAGGAGTGATGGAAGGGGAAAGGCTCGATTCTGCAAAGATCAAGTATCTGTCCACTCTGCCATCTAAAGAGGTGCTTAGAGCTCAACTTCTGGGAACACTTATGGCTCCTGCGACTTCGTTCGCAAGAGTGCTTAATGCTGTTCCAAGTGGCTTCTTGAACGTTCTGAACGCCTACAAAGACACAAAGAGTGAGTAAGTTTAATAAGTAAGATTTAAAGATAACGGAGGAATTTAAAATGGCTCTTAGCAAAAATGAAGTGATCGATTACTTGTCCAACCTGTCAGTTCTAGAAATCGCCGATATGGTGAAAGAACTTGAAGAAAAGTGGGGCGTTTCTGCCGCAGCTCCCGTAGCTGTTGCTGCAGCTCCCGGTGCGGGCGGTGCAGGTGCTGCTGCCGCTGAAGAACAAACCGAGTTTGACGCTGTTCTGACTGACGTTGGTGCCAACAAAATCAACGTAATTAAAGAAGTTCGCGCTCTGACTGGCTTAGGCTTGAAAGAAGCTAAGGATCTCGTTGAAGCTGCGCCTAAGGCTGTGAAGTCTGGCGTGCCCAAAGATGAAGCTGCTAAAATTAAAGAGACCCTTGAAAAAGCTGGCGCCAAGGTTGAAATTAAGTAGAAACCTAGTAAATTTGTAAGATTGTTTTTTAGAGCCCCACAGGTGTTGTGGGTGCTCTATTCCCTTTTTTGAGAGATCTTAGGAAAGATTTAAGGAGACTGAATGAAAACGGCTCCCGTGACCGCTTCGAACCTGCGCGTTCGAAAAAGTTTTGCCCAGAACAAAGTTGCCATCGACATACCCAACCTCATTGAACTCCAGAAAAGCTCCTACGAATCCTTCCTCCAAAAGGATGTTGATCCCGATCGCCGCGGCGAGCTCGGTCTCAACGGAGTGTTTCAGTCCGTATTCCCTATCAGCGATTTTAATAGCACGGCCTCTCTGGAATTTGTCAGCTTTTCGCTGGAGCCCCCCAAGTACGACGTAGACGAGTGTCGCCAGCGCGGAATGACCTTTGCGGCTCCCATTAAGGTGACGCTGCGACTGATTGTTTTTGATGTGGATGAGAGCACCGAAGCCAGAAGCATTCGCGACGTGAAAGAGCAGGAAGTTTATCTGGGCGAAATTCCGCTTATGACCCAAAACGGGTCCTTCATCGTCAACGGAACAGAGCGAGTGGTTGTTTCCCAGCTGCACAGATCTCCGGGTGTGTTCTTTGACCACGACGGCGGCAAAGGTTCAACTTCAGGCAAGTACATCTACTCGGCACGAGTGATCCCCTACCGCGGATCTTGGCTGGATTTTGAGTTCGACCAAAAAGATCTTCTTTACGTTCGAATCGACCGGCGCCGGAAGTTCCCCGCCACCATTCTCCTGAAGGCTCTTGGCCTTTCCGTAGAAGAAGTTCTGGATTACTTCTACGACATCGATAAAGTTCAGTGGACTGAGGAAGGAAAGTTCCTCAGAGACATCGACATTGAAAAAATCTCTGGTCAGCGCGCCATGGTGGACATTCTTGATCCGAACACCGGCGAAGCTGTGGTGAAAGCCGGCCGTCGCATCACTCGCGCCGCCGTTAAGAAGGTGAAAGATCTTGGCATTCAGCAGATCGAAATCCCGCTGGAAGATCTTGAAGGTAAGGTGATCGCAAGACCCCTGATCGACGAGAACACAGGTGAGATTTTGGCTGATGCCAACACCGAATTTAGCAAAGACCTTTTAGAGCGCTGCAAAGAGGCGGGTATCACCGTATTCCCGCTGATTTTCTTTGATGGCCTCTCTGTAGGTCCTTACCTGCGCAACACGCTGTTGGTCGACAAAGTGATCACCTCTGAAGAGGCGATCATGGAAGTGTACACGCGACTTCGCCCCGGCGAGCCGCCCACGCCCGAAGCTGCGCAAAACTTTTTCAACCGACTCTTTTTTGATCCTGAGACCTACGACCTATCTGAGGTGGGCCGTCTGAAGATCAACTACAGATTCAATATTCCCTTTGAAGAAACTCCGATCGAGCACCGCACTTTGACCCAAAAGGATATCCTTGAGGTGGTCAAAAAGCTGATCGATCTTAAAAACGGCCGCGGCCAGGTGGACGACATCGACCATCTTGGAAACCGCCGTGTTAGGTCTGTGGGCGAGCTGCTTGAAAACCAATACCGCATTGGCCTCGTTCGAATGGAAAGAGCCATTCGTGAGCGCATGAGCCTGCAAGATCTTGAAACCATGATGCCTCACGATCTGGTGAACGCTAAGCCAGTTAACGCTGTGGTAAAAGAGTTCTTTGGCTCAAGCCAGCTCTCTCAGTTTATGGACCAAACCAACCCCCTTTCTGAGATCACCCACAAGCGCAGACTCTCTGCTCTTGGACCGGGCGGTTTGACCAGGGACCGTGCAGGGTTTGAGGTTCGAGACGTGCACCCGACCCACTACGGCCGGATCTGCCCGATCGAAACGCCAGAAGGTCCGAACATTGGTTTGATTGCCTCTTTGGCCACCTACGCCCGCATCAACAACTACGGCTTTATCGAAACCCCCTACCGCAGAGTCGAAGAGGGTAAGGTTTCCGATGAAGTGAAGTACCTCTCAGCTCTTGAGGAGCAGGGGCACCACATCGCTCAAGCCGAGCGCGAAAAACAAAAACTTATGGACCTGGCCGCTCAGTCCACCGTGCGTGTGGACGGTGAGTACCAGAGCGTGGACAATGCTAAGGTCAGCCTGATGGACGTATCTCCCAGCCAGCTGGTGTCCATCGCAGCTTCGCTGATCCCATTTCTTGAGCACGATGATGCCAACCGAGCACTCATGGGTTCAAACATGCAGCGCCAAGCTGTGCCCCTTCTTCGCTCCAAGGCTCCCTTGGTCGGTACGGGTGTAGAGCGCCTTGTGGCCAGAGACTCCGGCACCTCGGTTGTGGCTCTAAATGACGGTGTCGTAGAGGATGTGGACGCA
>CAYRIE010000085.1:0-7142 GCA_964424215.1 uncultured Pseudobdellovibrionaceae bacterium | reverse complement strand
TTGCCGATCATCACTTCTTCATTAAGAAAGGGATCAAGGAGGGTTTAGCCTCCATGGCGGTCAAGCCCCTTAATCCTGAAGAAAGGGTGCAGGAGATCGCGCGGCTCTTATCGGGAGAGTCCATCACCCCCACCGCTATGAAGAATGCGCGGGAGCTGGTGGCGGGCAGTTAAACTTCCAGCCAGGTGAAGCCTTGAGCGGGCGACCAGCTCAGAACTTTCTGCGAGGTGTGCCAGCTTCCCAAATTCACAGAGGTGAACTCGGGAGCTGACCAGAGATCCTCAACGTGGACGTGGCCTGTGACGATAAAATCTGCACCGGTTTCCTGATGGCGTTTTTTAGCGTACCCCCGGATCATTTCCCGAATGCTACCGCTCAGCTCCTCAGAATGGGGATTGAGCTTCCGGCTGGCAGAGCTCATTTTTCCGCCCACCCAGCGGACCACACCTTCGGGAAGTCCCTTGATAGCCTTTTCAACACCTCGGTTGTTCAGAAGGGACTTTAAAAACAGGTAGCCCTTATCCTTAGGGTTCATTAGATCCCCGTGCTCCACGGCAAACTTCTGCCCCATCAGCTCCAGTACCTGGGGGTGCCGATAGATTTCAAAGCCCAGAGATTTTCCCCAAAAGTCCTCCAGGTAAAGATCGTGGTTGCCTTGAAAGTAGATCAGGCGCACGTTCTTTCGCCCCAGCTTCCTGAGAACATCGATCAAATCTTTATAAGCCGACTTAAAATAGGAAAATTCTCCGAGCCAGAGGTCAAAGACGTCGCCGTTCAGACAGAGCACCATCGGGGGCTGCTCAAGTGAGCTGCGCAGAAACGAAACTAGGGCGAGAGTTTTTGGATCTCGCCCTGACGTTAAATGTAGATCTGAGAGAAAAAAAACTTGGGGATCGATGACTCCACCTAGTAGCTACCTGGTCGCTCCGCATCTTGCTTACGCCGCAAATAGGTAGGTACCTCAAGATCACCTGAGTGATCAAACGGAGATTTTACAATGTCCTGTGCCAGTCGCCGCGCCTTCTCAAGGCTGGATTCCGTTTGCTCCATGTGCATGGACAGCTGCTCGGACTTGGGCTGGCTGGACTTTCGCTCCTGATTCTCGCGGTAAGCCCTTGCTTTCGCCAGCAGAAGATCCCTTGGAAGAGCTTTCTCTTCGGCCATTTCGTCCTGCTGAGGCTCCCCCTGAGGAGCCATGTGGTGGGCTTCCTCCTGAATAGGCCTGAGACTCTGTGGCTCCTGCATGCTGTGCTGCTGGCTCAAGGGCTGCATCTGCATGCGCATACCGTAGCCAGAATCTGCCATCATTTGCGGCTGAGGATTCATCTGTGGATTCACTTGATAGAACTGCTCAAGGCCCAGGTGATTAGATACCTCTTCCCTGCCAAAGCCCGTAGCGATGACCGTTACCCGCACTTCATCGGTCAGAGACTCATCAATTACCGCACCGAAGATGATCTCAGCATCTTCATGAGCGGCTTCCGTGATGAGCGTTGAGGCTTCGTTGACCTCATAGAGGCTAAGGTCTTTGCCACCCGTTACATTGATAATGATGCCGGTGGCCCCTTCAATAGAAATGTTCTCAAGCAGCGGCGATGAAATAGCTCCCGTGGCGGCTTCGATGGCGCGGCTATCCCCTTTGGCTGAGCCGGCGCCCATGATGGCCATGCCTTTAGCAGACATCACGGTGCGAATATCAGCAAAGTCGAGGTTGATCAGACCGCGGATATTGATCAAATCAGAAATTCCCTTTACCGCCTGAAGAAGAACTTCATCGGCCTTTTTGAAAGTTTCAAGTAGCGGAGTTTTCTCACTGGAGATGCTCAACAACTTTTGATTGGGAATCACAATCAGTGTATCTACGTTTTCTTTAAGCTCTTGGATACCAAGATTGGCGTGCTTAAGGCGTTTTTTGCCTTCGAACATAAAGGGCTTTGTGACCACACCAATGGTAAGGGCTCCCAGCTCCCTGGCGATTTTTGCGACGATCGGGGCTCCACCCGTGCCAGTTCCTCCACCCATGCCTGCGGTAACAAACACCATGTCGGCGCCATCGAGAGCTTCGACGATTTCGTTATAAGACTCGATCGCAGCGCGCTTGCCAATTTCAGGGTTGGCGCCTGCGCCAAGGCCTTTGGTAAGTTCGTTGCCGAGCTGGATTTTCTTTTGGGCCGAATGGCATTCCAGCGCCTGGCGGTCCGTGTTGGCGACGATGAACTCTACGCCGGAGAGGCCACCCTCGATCATCGTGGAAACCGCGTTGTTTCCGCCTCCTCCGATGCCTACAACTTTAATGTTGGCGCCTATGTTGATGTTTTCTTCGAGTTCAAACATGCATCCCCCTCAGTCAATTGGATCCGACAAAAAGATCTTTAACTCTTTGAGATAAGCCGGAAAAAAGTGCCGACTCACTCTCCCTATTTTTCTGTAAGTTGAATCTAGCTCGCTCCTGCTTTTCTCCGTAAAGCAGAAGACCCACAGCCGTAGCCATGGAGGAGTTTCGAACGATGTCTTTCAGCCCGTCGGCTCTCTCAGGTGAACCTCTTCGAATCGGCGATTCCAAAATGAATTCACCCATCTCTACAAGTCCCTGGAGCTGAGCTGCTCCGCCGGTGAGCACGAAACCGGAACCTAAGTGTTTGAACAGACCGCGGTGAGCCAGACGTTCCCGAATCAGATTGAGAGTTTCCTCCGCTCTGGGCTCGATCACGGCCGAAAGATATTTTTTGGGGACGAAGCGGGCCTTTCGCCCACCGACACCCTCCACCTCGATCATCTCTTCTCCATCGATCAGGTCGCAGAGTGCACAGCCATACTTGCGCTTGATCTCTTCTGCGCTTTTTTGTGGAGTTCTAAGGCCCACAGCAACGTCGTGGGTGAAATGATTGCCTCCCACGGGCACAACCGCAGTTAGGGCTGCGCTACCGTGGGTGAAGCAAATGATGTCGCTCGTGCCGGCACCTATATCAATGACGCCAACCCCTAACTTTTTCTCATCTTCAGAGAGAACTGCTAGTGCAGAGGCCAGTGATTGAAGAACCAAACCCTGGACCTTTAGCCCAGCTCTTTCACAACACTTAATAGAGTTTCTAAGGGCTGTCCGGCCCGCGGTGACGATATGAACGGAAGCTTCGAGCCGTACGCCGCTCATCCCCACCGGATCCTGAACACCTGACTGATCGTCCACCTTGTACTCGGTTGGAAGGACGTGAAGGACTTGGCGATCGTCTGGGACATTAACGGCTTTGGCCGCGTCCAGCACTCTGGCAACTTCCTCAGAGGTGACTTCTTTGTTTTTAACAACGATCATGCCCTTAGAGTCGAAGGACTGGATGTGACTGCCTGAAACTCCGAGCCAGACCTCCCTGGCCTCATAGCCAGACATGATCTCAGCTTCTTCGCGAGCTTTCATGATAGAGGCGATGGTTTCTTCGATATGGACGACGCAGCCTTGGCGGATGCCGCTGCTTGGAGCCTGGCCGACACCAACAATGTCGATACCTTCGTTCGTCATAACTCCGATGACGAAGGCAATTTTGGAGCTCCCGATGTCGAGACCCGCAAGAATCCGTTCTTTCTTTGCAGCGGACTTAGACATTAATTTCCTCTGAAAAGCGCTCTTCTTAACCCATCCATTGGCTTAAGACCTTTGGTCACTATTGAGCGTACGGAGCCTTACGCGCCCTGACAAGGACTTTCTTCGCGAAGGTTGCATCGATAACGCGACTTCTCAATTCGTGTCTTTGAAGGTACTGAACGACTTTTTCTACACGCTGGACTTTAGTTGGGTAAGGCGGATAGCCAAACTCAATGACCACATCCGGATCAAACAGTTCAACTGCAAAGCCTCTCTTGGTAGTGAAGTGAAGATTGCGAATGTTCGTTGAGCCAAGTGCCGGCGCAACTGCGAGTTCATCCAAAAGTTCGCTTAAGAGGTAAGAGTTTTCGGGCTGCTTTTCAAAGTCCACAGAACGTAAGATGGGAAGGTCCGGAGCTTCACTAAGTTCTAAGGGCTCAAGCACTTTGCCCGTGTTCGAAATGGGATAGAGCCTCCCGTCTGGTCTTGCCCAAAGTGCTGCCATCTCTTCGGTGTCGAGCTCAACAGACACTTGACCTAGCAAGCTTCGAGAGACCGAAAAGTTTTTCACCCAACTCACAGAGCGAAGAGTGGACGCCAGCTCACTCAGATTCAGATTCCAAAGAAAGGTTCCCACGTGACTTTGAAAGTCCTCCTCAAGAGCTGAGGCCATGGCCTCGTACTGATTTGAATGCGGCTTTGAGTTAAGGAGAACTTGAACATCGCGGATGCGTAAGGCCGACTCATCCGTTATCACATAGTAGGCTGCAGCGCCTGCACACGCCACGAAAGCCAAAATGAGAAGCACTTTTTTCCACATGATTTAAATTATAGAGAGACCCTGCCAAAAAGAACAAGGCGTTTAGCGATGAGGCTGACCTAAAAAGACGACCTCAGTCTGAAGAGCAATACCGCTCTGAGCGAGCACGGTCTGCTGTACGTGGCGAATGGCCGCCTCAATGTCCGCTGCTGTGGCCTCGCCGCGATTGACGATAAAGTTGGCGTGCTTTTCTGAAATTTGAGCTCCGCCAAACCACTTTCCTTTCAGGCCGCAGCTCTCGATCAGTCGGCCCGCCTTATCTCCCGCAGGATTGACGAACACCGATCCGCAGCTTGGAAGCTCTAGTGGTTGACGCGCTTTACGGCTCGCTGCCGATGCCTTAACCCGCTCTTTAATTCCCGCATCTTTTTCAAGGGCCCAAGACAGACCGACCCTGGTGATAACTCCTGGACCCCAGCCGTCGCAGTGCCGGTAAGAGTACTTTAGCTCGTCCGCTGGGATGATCCTTGGGGTGGGGCTGCCCTGAAGGGGCACCACTTCTATCCAGTCCACTATTTCGCAAAACTCTCTGGGCTGAACGTTCTCACTTACGCCAGCATTCATCACCACGCCGCCGCCCACATCCCCCGGAAGTCCGGATAAAAACTCCGCCGGAGCAAGATCCTCTCTGAGAAAAGCCCGAAACACCTGGGCCTTGCGGCAGCCAGCCTCGGCATCTATGACAAAACGATCAGCGGTCCGTGATGTTTGAAGAGAGGACATCGAGCGAAGGCAGATCACCAGTCCATTCACTCCGCTATCGCTAATAAGTACGTTGGTGCCCCCGCTGAGAACTGTGACCTTCTCCCCGTGATCTTTGGCCCAGCTCACAGCTTCCTGAACCTCAAGAGGATTCTTCGGCTGCGCAAAGTACTCAGCAGCACCGCCCACTTTCCATGACGAAAAAAGCCTTAGCGGCACCTGCGTGCGGATCAGCGCGGATGCCATCGCTGTCAAGAGGTGCTCCGGTTCAGGAGCCGCCGGCCCCATTGATAAACGTTGCCAGCTCCCAAGGTGACAAACACATCACCAGATTGAAGTCGGCCCGCAATCTTTTCCTCGGTGCACTCCTCGGGGCTTAGGTAAATTGCCTGGGTGCCCTTCATTTGTTCCGCTAGCGCTAACGAGGTGACACCTTGGCGCGGGTTTTCACCGGCTGCGTAGATGTCCATAACCCATACTTCATCGGCCAGGCCGAAGGAATCTAGGAACTCCTCCCAGCACATTTCCGTACGGCTGAACCTGTGCGGCTGAAAAAGGACCTTAAGGGGCCGCTCTTTAAATTTTTCGCGAAAGCCTTCCAGAGTCGCCCGGATCTCCGTGGGATGGTGGGCGTAATCGTCGTAATACTCAACGCCCCCTGTGGCCCCAATCCTCTGGAATCTGCGATCTACGCCCGAAAAGGACTTTAAGCCCGCAGTGAGAGCTTCGTTGGAAAGGCCCACTTCAAGACCCACCACATAGGCGGCCAAAGCGTTAAGCGCGTTGTGCTTTCCCGGCATATCTATTTGAAGATCTCCGATAGGCTCACCGAAATGATGAACTGTGTAGCCCTGCTCGGCGGGGTGGAGCGAGTAATCCATTTGCTCACCAAATCCGTACCAAACGACGCGCTTAGGGAATTCTGCAAAGACAGATCGCACCACTGGATCCTCACCACAGGCGATGACCGCTCCATAAAACGGAACCCGCAGGCCGAATTCGAAAAATGCTTTCTTAAGATTCTCGAAGCTCCCGTAGTAATCGAGGTGATCGGTATCGATGTTGGTCACAACACACAGCTCTGGAGACAAAAGAGAAAAGCTTCCGTCACTCTCATCAGCCTCGGCCACCATCCACTCGCCCTCACCTAGCTGGGCAGTCGATTGGATCTTATCCAGACGGCCGCCCACCGCAATGGTCGGATGAACCCCCGCATGAAGAAGAACGTTGGCCACAAGGCTGGTCGTCGTGGTTTTACCGTGGGTTCCCCCGATGGCAATTCCGCGCTTAAGCCGCATGATTTCTGCCAGAGCTTCAGCCCGCCGAATGATTGGAATGGCCTTTTTTCTGGCGGCCCGCAGTTCGGGATTGGTCGAATCAACGGCACTGGAGTACACGACGACATCGGGCTGATCGATGTTGTCCTCCTTATGGCCTAGATATACTTTGATTCCAAGCCGCTCCAATCTTTCGACCTGAGCTCCCCGGGTCAGATCACTGCCGGTCACCTCAGCACCCATATTGTGCAACAGCTCCGCTAGGCCGCACATTCCGATGCCGCCAATACCGACGAAATGAAATTTAGAGACGTAGAGTTTACTCATGAGTTGGAACCTAACAACAAGCGTGCAATTTCGTGGCCGCTACCAGGCTTGTCAAAGACTTTCAGGCGCTGCTGGAAAGCTTCTACTCTGCCTTGGGAGCTACGGAAGCTCTCAATCTTCTCAAGAAGAATTTCTGCAGTCAGCTGCTGCTGCAAAATCATCTCGGCAGCTCCCGCCTCGACGAGAGCCTCTGCGTTTTTCCGCTGGTGGTCGTCCGCAGCGTAGGGAAATGGAATAAAAATAGCTGGCTTTCCGGCGGCGCACACTTCGGCTACCGTGCTGGCACCTGAGCGGCTGACGATCACGTCGGCCCAAGCCAGCCGCTGCGGCATATCGTTAAGGTAGGGCAGCACCTCTCTTAAGGGTGTTTCACCCAGAGAGTCGTAGAACTTTTTAACTCGCCCGAAGTCTTTCACTCCAGCCTGGTGCACGATGTGAA
>CAYRIE010000084.1:0-7265 GCA_964424215.1 uncultured Pseudobdellovibrionaceae bacterium | reverse complement strand
GATCGACCTTTATTCCGAAAAGATCACACCAGCTACTGTGGAGCTGCCCATAAAGCACTTCGAGGAGAGGCTGGGCTGGACGCCAGATTTAGCTCAGGCTCAAAACGTTTGGACCTCCCTGGGCTTTCAGGTCGTTAAAAACGAGGACCAGTTTTCTGTCACGGCACCTAGCTTCCGCACGGATATTTCCGTAGCAGAAGACCTCATCGAAGAGTACGCCAGGGTTGTGGGTTACGACCAGATCCCTGAGGCACTGCCGCCGCTTTCGATCCATCCTACGCCCCATGATTTGCGCTACGACTTGGCCCGAAGGACTGCAAAGATCTGGGCCGCAGCAGGCTTTCATGAGGTGAAAAACTACGCCTTCGATGCAGGTAAAGACTTAAAACACTTTATTGGCTCAGCAGATAAATTAGCTAAGGTGGGGTTGCCACTTAAGGACTCCTGGACTCAGCTAAGAAACGCTCTTTCCGAAGATCTAGACACCCTAAAGCCCCTGCTGTCTTTAGGGCTGATCAAAAACGCTCTCTACAACTTGCGCCGAGGCGCTAGCGCCGGACGGCTGGTTGAGATCTCACCTGTAATCTACGGCAAAGGCGATAACGGCTATCTTGAAGGACAGCACCTGGCAGCGATTTTGTGGGGGGAGCCAGGCGGCCTTTGGCACCAGAAATCTCAAACTCCCAGAGTGTTTGAACTTAAGAGCGCCTGTGAGAACTTTCTAAGGGCCCATGGCGGAAAGTCTTGGAGCTTTCAACAGCTCACAGAAGAGGACACGCCCGAGTTTCTTCATCCGGGGCAGTCGGCGGCGCTCTTTTATGAAGGCAAAAGGGTGGGCTTTATCGGCTCTGTGCACCCGTTAGTATTGGAAGAGAACAAAATCCGGCAGCCCATGGCTCTTATGGAGCTTGATCTTGCGGCTCTCTCCAAGGGGCAGCCTCGCACGGTCAAATATACGCCACTCTCAAAGTTTCCAAGTGTTGAGCGGGATTTGGCCTTTGTCTTTCCCCAGAACGTGCTGGCTGCGGATGTGATTCAACTCATCCAGAAAACGGCGCGGCCTCTGTGCCGAGAGGTGAGCGTTTTTGACGTCTACACCGGAGACTCTTTGGGTGAGGGCAAAAAATCTTATGCCTTCAAAATGATCTATCAGGACGAAACCCGCACCCTCGAAGATGCCCAGGTGAACGAGCTTCAGGCGCGCATCATCGAGCAGGTGAACCAGAAATTTAATAGCTCCTTGCGTTAAATGGCCTGCAAAAGTCGTTAAACTTGAAAGTTTCCAACGACTTGGTAGCCTAGTGTAAGTTTTTCTCTTTAACTTCGACTGAGGTGAGGGGCTATGGGCGGGCGAAACATTTCTGGAAGTACTGTCACCAAAGCGGATCTAGTGGAAAAGGTCTACGAGCGTATCGGTTTCTCCAAAAAAGAAGCTTCCGAGCTGGTGGAGCTTGTGTTTGCCACTCTCAAGGACACCCTCTGCGAAGGAGAGAAGGTTAAGATTTCGGGCTTTGGTAAGTTTGAAGTCCGCCAAAAAAAATCCCGTGTCGGCCGCAACCCTCAAACTGGTGAGCAGATCACCATCAGCGCCCGCAAAGTTTTAAATTTCAGCCCGAGCCAAGTTCTTAAAGGCGTTCTCAATGGCAAGGATATGTCACAAGTGAAGGAGGATGACTTTGGCGACGACTGAGCCAGAGATTTTGCCTCTTGGGACGAGGGACTCATCTGTTGAGACCTGGCGCTCTACGGTCGTATCCACCGTGAAGGTGTCTACGCCTGCCTCTGCAGCGCCGCAATCTCCTGCTGCACAAAACCCAGCCGTGGAGGCTGCGCCTCTGAAGCAGACGGCTCAAGACAAGGAGCCTCTAAAGTCCAGTGAAGTGAACCGGGGTCCCTCCAAAGATCAGATTAAGCCTGATGAGGTGGTGCAGGGTCTTGGCCTCAAGCTTGATTTTAGTTTTATCCCTGACATCCTGGAGTTCAAAATCGGTGAGGTGGCAGACCTTCTCGGAATTAAAGCCTATGTTCTAAGGTTTTGGGAGACGGAGTTTGATGCGCTTCAACCTGAAAAAGCCAAGAACAATCAGCGGGTTTACTCGCGCAAAGACGTCAAAGTAGCGCTGCTGATTAAGCACCTCCTTTATAAGGAAAAGTACTCCATCGAGGGCGCAAGGGCTGCGCTGGATAAAGCTAAGGGCCGAGCTCGAAAACAGGCCAAAGTTCAAGCGACTCTTGAAGGCGCCCACCAGGTGCGCGAAAACCTTCAGGAGATTCTCATGCAGCTAAGGTCCCTGCGCGATCTTTTTTGAAGTCTCGTTTTGAGTCGGCGCCCTCTCTAGATCTAGACATACTTTAAAAATCCCCTGAAAATAAACAGAAGGGGAACGTATGAGATTAGTGCTTCTTGGAATGTGGCTTGCCGCCGCCTTTTTGCTGTCCTGTCAGCAGAGCTTTGAGATCCCAACCTCACCTGTCAGCAGTGAGCCGCCTGGAGATGGTGGCGGACCGGGTGAAGACCCAGGAGAGGATCCCGGAGAGGATCCCGGAGAGGACCCCGGAGACGATTTGGTCAGCTCGACCTATGAAATCGACGACATCACCAATTTCCTCAACCCCGAGCGGGGTTTCCATGGCGACATCGACCTAACAGACGGAAGCAGCTATGGCTGGATTCGAACCCTTAGGGGATACTCCGTTGCGCGCAGCTACGTTCGCCTGGATGACTACCGCGACGATGAGATACCAACGACCTTCATCAACAACCTCAGGGGCGGCTTGCAAAGAGTGCGGACGGCGGGGATCAAAATAGCCTTAAGATTCTCTTATAACTTCGGAGATGGTGACGACGCTCACATTGATCGCATCATGGAGCATATTGAGCAGCTAGAGCCCGTGTTCGCTGACTATTCTGATGTGATTGCGGTTTTGCAGGCTGGCTTTATGGGCAGGTGGGGTGAATGGCACAGCAGCACCTACAATTACCATCAAAATCCAGCGGTCAAAAAGGAGATCGTGGACGGACTTCTTGCGGCCCTTCCTGTCGGACGGATGATACAGCTCAGATCTCCTTGGCACCGAAGACACGCACTCAGCGGTTCACCACCGATGAGCGTGACTCCGTTCACCGGAACCGCTGAAACCAGGGTGGGGTTTAAAAACGACTGCTTTGTGTCTACTGAGAGTGACTCCGGCACCTACAACGAAGACGATCAAACACAGGACCGGGCCGAGGTGGCCAGATTTTCAGCCTACACTCCGGTGGGAGGGGAGACCTGTGAGATCGGCTATGGCCCGACCAATCCTAGACAGAGCTGCACCACGGCCCTGGCTGAACTTGAGCAGTTTCATTGGGACTACCTCAACGATGATTATTACGCAGGAATTCTCAACAGGTGGCGCAGTGAAGGCTGCTACGATGAAGTGGCACGCAGGCTCGGCTACCGGCTGGCGCTCGATTCTGCCAGCTTGCCCGCAAAGTTAAAGGCCGGCCAAGCCTTCTCTGTGAATCTCAAGATGCGCAACAAGGGCTTTGGCAAGGTCTACAATCCTCGTCCCCTGGAACTCGTTCTAAGGGATGAGGGCAGCGGCACTATGCACACCCTCCGTGCGCTAGAGGACGCCAGAAGCACCTTGCCCCTGGCCGGAGAGGTCCGCGAAATCGAACTCACCGCAGACCTCCCCCCTGGCGTGGCCGCGGGCGATTATGAGGTCCTATTGCGGCTTCCCGATGCTGCGACCGCCCTAGAAAACGACATCCGCTACAACCTCCGGCTGGCCAACGAAGACATGTGGGAAGACGCCACAGGCCTCAACAACCTCAATCTCACCACCACCGTTGAACCCTAAGGCCTGGGAAGTCTTGCGGCACCGCTTCAAAAGGCCACTCTTAAGTCTTGTGCTTTTGAGGCCCACCCCTTAAATTCTGATCTTCTGAGAGTCGGCCCGTAGCGCAGCCTGGTAGCGCACCACCTTGGGGTGGTGGGGGTCGCTGGTTCAAATCCAGTCGGGCCGACCATTTCCGGTTCTACGGTTCTACGGTTCTACGGTTCTACTCGGTCGATGGTGGAACTTTATCAAAAGTTCAGTTCTCTCAGACATTTAGCAGTCGAAGCCTATAGTTTAAAAACGATCTAACTCCAAAAGCGTTGTATTGTTCACCCTTTGCGCGCCTGTTGTAGCCTTCTGTTTTTGCGTTGGTTAGGCCTGCCCCGACTTAACTCCTGGTCGTCTTATTCCGATAATATTTAAATAGGTTTTGAGGCCTAATTCTGGCCGGAGGGATTTTATGGGCAGAGCACCGGTGGTGATTCTCATCTTTGTATCTCTTTTGCTGTATCAAAACTGCTCGGGTGTAGGGGTTGAGTTTAGCCACTCCGAATTGCGATCCTGCGTAGAGCTTGAGGCTGAAGAGATGGCCCCACAGCTTAAGTGGAGCTGGCTGGATCAGCTTGATATGCCTAATGAGGCCTACCCGGATTCTATTCAGGTGATGTCTTCACCAATGGTGGGTGATCTCAATGGTGATGGCCGCCCTGAAGTGGTGTTTGTGACCTTCACTGGCAATCAGTACACGAGCAGAGGAGTTTTACGTGTCGTGGATGGAGCCACAGGGAAGACAAATTTTTCCGTTGGCCAGGAGGATTTAGCTCCTTCCGGCTCGATGTCGCCCCTTTTGGTAGATATAGACGGCGATGGGCGCTCTGAAATTCTGTACATTCATTACGCCCAGAGTTCATTGGTTGCCCTGAATCATAATGGCTCTTTGCGGTGGTCATTGAATTTGCCGGGACTTTCGCGCACAAGCAAGGGCCTAGCGGCTACAGATTTAGACGGTGATGGAAGAGCTGAGATTCTCGTTGGAAAGTATGTCGTCGGAGAATCCACGACAAGAACTCCCTCTGTGCAGTTTCAGCTTCAGGGTGAAGAAAGCGTGGGCAACCAGTTTGCGCTAAGCCTTGATGCCTCTTTGCCCTATGACATGCAAATTGTCGGGCGTACAGGAGTGTACAGCGCTGATGGCCAAAAGCTATATCCTCTTGACCCCTTGGGGTATGCAGCAGCGCAAATTCACGGCTCCTCAGGGATGAAGCTTGTGGGAACAGGGGAGGGGCGTTTAAAGATCTACGACGCTCAAACCGGCCTTGAAGAAAAATCCGTGGACCTGACTCAGTACAATGAGCTTTTGTGCCCCAAAGGGGTGGGTGGTGGGCCTCCTACTCTGGGTGATTTCGACGGTGATCCCAAAACGGTTGAGATAGCAATGGCCACGGGTCGCTACCTTATAATTATGGATGCCGAAGGCCGCCTTCGGGCCAAGTATGAGACTCAAGACTGTAGTTCCAGAGCGACGGGGGTGAGCTCCTTTGACTTTAATGGCGACGGCAAGCCAGAAATTCTTTATGGAGACGAAGAGTACTTTCGCATCTTTGAGATGAGGGATGAAGGGCTTCACCTGATCTGGAGCACTCCCAACCCCTCAGGGACATTGAACGAGTACCCTGTGGTCGCGGACATTGATAACGATGGTGCCAGTGAGCTTCTTGTAGTGGCCAATAATTATCCGGCTGCTGGTTTTTATAAAGACCCCGGAGAAGAAGGGGACTATGAGATCGCCCAGAATATCACAGGGGTGCGGGCCTTCGGGTCGGCGAAAAAATTCTCCTGGATGCCCACACGCCGCCTGTGGAATCAATTTGATTACAACCCGGCCTTCGTCACCGACAGGCTAAGGGCAGTTGCCAAAACTCCCATTCAAGAAAGCTTCACCTCGCGCCTTTTTCGAAGAAATGCTCAGCTGGGTGAGTTTGAAAACGGGTGTCGCTAAAAAGTGTGCCGATACACATTGCGACTCAGCCCCCCACAAAGAATATCGGCGTACTTCCAATTCCCTCCAATTCCTAAGGTAGAGAATTCAGCCAGATTTTCAAAGCTTCCCAAGTGTCTTCCATGCAGGGCACTCCCGTGAACTGATTGAGAGCCAGACAGATGCCGGCAGCTCCGATGCCCAAACCCATGCCGTTGGAGATGATGGATCGTGCCTTAGCGATGTTGAGCCTGCGGTAGGATTTGGAGTGATCGAGGACGTCCGCCGTGATGATAAGCTCCAAAGCGTGACGCTGGACTTGGATGCTGTAGATTTCTTGGAGCCTCGCAACAGCACTGCCAACTTCATGCAGAGCATCCATCCGCCGCTTCCTATGATCGGAATTATCTCCGGACCACAATGGATCTTCCTGTAAATACTCTTGAATCTGTTGCTGCATCTGAAATTGATGAGTTCGCAGATTCTGAAGATTCTGCAGGAGATCCCTTTCGACGCTGCGATCGAGCCTGTAGGCTTGCAAAAAGGCACTATGCCCGTCGATCATGTTTATAAGAGTATCGCTCATTCTTAACATAGTTCTCAGAGAACTTTCTTTTGAAGCCACTCTCGCGGTTTGTGTTTTCAGACTGGTGTCACCGCTGACGGAATCAATCGTTCCCATTCGATGATTTAAATAAAAGGGCCTTCCCGGCGAATACTCGTTGATTCGATCCACCAAAATGTCGCGATAGCTCAGGTCAATGGTACTGGTTTCATCATGGCGAATGGATACAGTTTTGTACTTGGGGTTTCCCTCCGTATCTTTTCCGTCCTCTTCCGTTTTAGTCTCAATCCAGTGCCACTTGATCTCGATACTGTGATCCGATTTTTCATTCATGATCCGTGAGTAATTGGAGAGGGAACTTAAAAGCTCTCGCGTGCTCTGGAAGTGAAGAACCTTAAGTTCACTCTCGTGGCGATCTTGGGGAAGTCTTTCAGGGTGACCCCTGCGGGCTCTCGAGAGATTGAATAGTTCGTGCATATTGGCAACTAGGCGCTCGGATGTGGCAACGTACTCACCATAGAGGTCTGACTGCAACGATTCGTTGGCACGAATACGGTCGTGAATGCCCCATACGTCAATAGACTTATTTAGAATAACTCCACCCACATGAATGGGCTGGCCATAAATGTATTCTAATTCATCAAGGAGTGTTTTACGTGCTTGGGAAAGACTGTCTTGAATGTTGGCGGCTCTTCGACTTTCTTCTGCGTTCCAATCGGGATTTTCCTCGGACATTTCTTTGTTAAAGGCGTTACTTACTGCTTCCAGGTGTTCGAGGCGTTTGCGGATTTGGTTGTTGTAGCGAACAATAGTTTTGAAAGCGTTGCCTGGTGAGCCAAAGATATTTCTGAAAAATCCTCGGATTCCCGTTCCAGCAGATACCCTGGCAAAGCGTCC
>CAYRIE010000083.1:0-7345 GCA_964424215.1 uncultured Pseudobdellovibrionaceae bacterium | reverse complement strand
ACTGTCTACGAGATGACGAAAGCCTTTGGGCAGCTTGCCAACCTGGGCTCACGGTTAAGTCCTGTGATCGTCCACAAGGTACTCGACTCCCAAGGTGAAGAAATTTTGGGGCCCCTGTCACTAGATCTCAGATTTAAAAATCAGCTGGAAGCTGTGGAAGAGAGTTTTGAACAACTGCGACTGACAACCGCAGCTTCCGAGGAGTCCGCACCCGCAGAGACTGAAGGAGAGGACACCGAAGAGAGCGCAGCAGTGCCCGAAGCTATGAAGGGCTCGCCGCTTTTCTTCAGTAACCCTGATCAGCTCATTCGGCCCACCACGGCCTATCTTGCCACGAGCCTTCTTCAGGCAGCTGTTAGAGAGCCGGGCGGAACGGCGGGCGCGGCGCGAAGACTCGGCAGGGAGGCTGCCGGGAAGACAGGCACCACGGACGGGTACTACGACGCCTGGTTTATCGGCTACACTCCGCAGGTGGTGACCGGCGTGTGGGTCGGCTATGATGAGGAAAAAAGTCTCGGACGCGGCGAAGTCGGCGGCCGAACTGCGCTTCCCATTTGGCTGGATTACATGGAAGATGTTCACGAAGGTAGGTCTGAGGCGACTTTCCGGGTCCCGAAGCATATAGTTTTTGCAAATATCGACGGGGACACCGGCCTATTGGCCTCTGCAAGATCTCAAGAAATTGTGAGCCAGGCCTTTGTCGAAGGGACCGAACCTAAGGTACAAGAGAGCACATCGACCCAACAAGAAGAGGTCGACTTTTATAAACAGGATATGGCTCAATGACTTCTATTCACCTCCGCGGGGTGAAGCAAAATAATCTGAAAAATATCGACGTCGACATTCCTCTTGGATCCTTCACTGTTGTTTGCGGCCCCAGTGGCTCGGGCAAAAGCTCGTTGGCGTTTGAAACTTTGTACTCTGAGGGCCAGCGCCGCTACATCGAGTCCCTGTCCAACTACACCAAGCAGTTCGTCGGCAAGGCCCCCAAGCCCGATATGGAGAGTGCAGAAAATCTGCCGCCGGCCTTGGCCCTTGAGCAAAAGAATGCAGTCAAGACCTCGCGCTCTTCGGTCGGCACGACCACAGAAGTGCTCGATCACCTAAGGCTTCTTTTTGAAAAACTCGGACAAGCCCACTGCCCCACCTACGGACATGTGCTCAAGTCCAAAGGTGCCGCCGAAGTTTTCGACGAGATGATCCAGACTCACGAGGGTCAGCGGTTTTATGTTCTTGCCCCCGTACAGATGAAAGGTCGCGAGAAACAGCGAAAACAGCTGGTGCGCGCTCTACTGCTGGAAGGGTTCCTGCGGGTCTACCTTCCTCCGAAGCTCTCAAAAAAGGCTTCCACGCCTGTGAACACCTTCCCTCCATGCCGGCCAGCTCCCAAAATTGCCGGCGGTCAGTTTCTCGACCTGGATTCAAAAACCCCGGGCACGGCGCTGCCGACCGAAGATTTCTATATCGTGGTCGATCGAATTGTGATGCAGCATGAAGACCGCGGACGCATCATCGACTCGCTCTCTCAGGCTTATCAGGTCAGCCTCGTGCAAAATCCTGGACTAACTGGCGGCCGGTTGACCTTGCTTTCTACAGAAAAGGAAAGCCACCCTTTCAGTGAGGACCATGGTTGCAGCCAGTGTGGGTTTGGCCTCCCGCGCATCACCACTCAGTTTTTAAGTTTCAACTCTCCCGTGGGCGCGTGCCCCACCTGCTCAGGTTTCGGCAACACTCTGGTGGTGGACCCAGATAAGGTCGTACCCAACCCCAAGCTCAGTTTATCTGAGGGTGCGCTTCAGCCTTTCACGATGCCCAGCGCTCGCAACGACCGCAAGCACCTGAGAACCTTCTGTTCACAACATAAGATCCCGATGGACAAGCCGTGGGAGAAGCTGACCCAACGACAGCGAGATCTGGTATGGCAAGGCGATGACGACTTTTTCGGAGTCGCAGGTCTTTTTGATTTTCTCGAAACCAAAAAATACAAAATGCACGTTAGAGTGTTTTTGGCGCGGTATAAAAGCCCGATGGACTGCCCTACCTGCCAAGGCACCAGGCTGAAGCCTGAAGTGTCCATGGTGAAGTTCAAAGGGCACACTTTGCCGGAACTATGCCGCTTAAGCCTTAAGGAACTTAAGGAGCTTGTTGACGGCTGGGAACTTTCCGAATTTGAACAAAGGCTGGGCCAAGAGGTGTTTGAGCAGCTCAACTCGCGTCTGGATTTCTTATGCCGCGTCGGCGTGCAGTACTTAGCCCTGGATCGCCCCACGCGAACCCTCTCCGGTGGAGAGTACCAGCGGCTTTTACTGGCTAAACAGCTCGGCATGGGGCTGTCTCAGACTTTGTTTGTGCTCGATGAACCCACAGTGGGCCTTCACCCAAGGGACAACACGAGGCTGATTTCGGTACTTAAAGATCTCAGAAATTTGGGCAACACCCTTGTGGTGGTAGAGCACGACCGTGACGTCATCGAAAACGCCTCCTTTGTGTTGGAGCTTGGGCCAGGATCGGGCTTTAGGGGCGGCGAGCTGATATTTTCAGGCCCCCTTGATGACTTTGAAAAGAGCGGCAGCCTGACCTCACAGTACATCTTTCGTGAACCGGACCGGCTTCCGCGAGATACGGAGATGGGCGCCCTGCTCCATCACGACCACCTAACTTTAAAGGGGGCCACGGGGCAAAATCTTAAAGATGTCAGCGTTTCGATCCCGCTCAATGCTCTTGTCACGGTGACAGGAGTTTCAGGCTCAGGAAAGTCTTCGCTGATCACCAGCACCCTTTATCCTGCCCTGGCCCAACATTTGAAACTTCCCACTCCGGCGCCTTTACCCTACAAAAAACTTGTGGGTGCCGAACACCTCAGCCATGCGGTTTTAGTCGATCAGGGACCTGTGGGCAAAAATGCACGAAGCAGTCCTTCCACTTATCTAAAGCTGTTTGATGGTATCCGCGATCTTTTCGCCCAGACCCGCGAAGCCCAGGCCAGGGGCTACACCTCTGGCACCTTCAGTCTCAACGTCGAAGGCGGAAGGTGCCCTGCCTGTAAGGGATTGGGAGCTGAGGAGATCGACATGGTGTTTATGGACAACGTGTCGGTTCCCTGCGAGGTGTGTGATGGCAAACGCTACCGCGATGAGATTCTAGAAATAAAGTTCCAAGGCAAAACCATCACCGATGTGCTCGACCTCACGGTGGAAGAGGCCATGGACTTTTTCGTTTCCTATCCAAAGCTCCGCAAGGTCTTAAGTGTTATGAAATCTGTGGGGCTGGAGTACTTGTCCCTGGGGCAGCGCTCCTCGTCTCTGAGTGGAGGGGAGTCCCAGCGCCTTAAGATCGCTCGGGAGCTGTTGCAATCGTCGGCGGCACCCACCCTCTATATCATGGACGAGCCTACCACTGGGCTGCACTTCCAAGAAATCCAGCTCCTACTGACGGTCTTGCGTCAGCTCATTCAGGCGGGGCACTCGGTGCTTCTTATCGAGCACAATCTTGAAGTGATCTCTCGCTCAGACTATGTCATAGACATAGGTCCAGAAGCCGGTGACGCCGGAGGGGAAATTGTGGCCGAAGGGGCACCTTTTTCCCTTATGCAAACCAAGGAAAGCCACACGGGCCGGTACCTTAAAGAAATGATCGCACCGCGAAAGAAGACCCCGGTGAGGCGCGGCAGTAGGGAGACGACGATTTGAAAGAATGCCTCAGACGGCTGTGGCCCGACCTAAAGAACCATCGCGGGGCCATTGGAATCGTATTTGTCTCTGCGCTGATCATGGGTCTGACCGGCCCCGGCGTGGCCATTTTGGTCGAAACGCTCTTTAACGACGTGTTCGCCATGCAGAACGTGCGCGCCACCTGGATTGTTATCTTTGGAATCCCGGTCCTGTTTTTACTGAAGTCCATTTTTCGCTACATCCAGGCCACGCTCATCCGGAACACTGCTGAGAAGGTGGGGGCCAGTCTGCGCCGCAGGCTGATTTCTAAATTCCTGGAAATGGATTTTGCGTTCCACTCTAAGTCTCGATCCGGTAGCGGCGGACTTATGAGCCGAGTGCTCAACGACTCCCAGGCTGTTGTGGGCGGCGTGCAGTACCTAGGGGATCTGGTTCGGGAGCCCACAGTGGCAGTGATCACCATCGCTGCGATGTTTTGGGTGGATTGGCGGCTGACCGCCTTTGTGCTCGTGACAGCGCCTCTTCTTATGATTGTGATTCGGCGAGTTTCACGCAGCCTCAGGAAGTACGGACACCAAAGCCAAAATTCGCTGGAAGATTTAACTCACACCACCAAAGAAAGCCTCGACGGTATTCGAGTGATTCAGTCCTTCAACCTAGAGGACAACATGTCTGAAAGGTTTGGCGATGAGATGGACCGCTACCTCCATCAGCGCTCCTTGATCATCGCCCGCGAGGAGTTGACCAGCCCCATCAATGAGTTTCTGGCAGCTTTGCTGCTGGCGGTGTTCACTTACTTTCAAGTGGGCTTGATGGATCAGGGGCTCTCGACCACAGGTGATTACATGGCCTTTTTGGCCCTTGCGGGCTTTTTGCAGCAGCCCATAAAAAAAGCTCTGGAGGCTATCGCTCGCCTCCAGCAAACCGTGGTCAACGTGGAGCGGATTTACAGCTTGCTGGATCAAACTCCGCGTCTGAAGTCGGTTCAGAAGCCGCTGCCATTCCCCTCGGATTGGCAACAAATTGAGTTTCGCAACGTCTCCTACGGCTACGGCGAGGAGCCGGTCCTCAAAAATATGAGCCTTATAGTGAAGCGCGGGGAACAGATCGCCCTGGTGGGTGAAAGCGGCAGCGGTAAGTCCACTATGGTCAATCTTCTTGAGCGCTTTTTTGATCCTACCGAAGGTGAAATCCTCGTTGATGACACGCCTCTTTACGAATTCGATCTTAAGAGCCTTCGCTCCAACATCGCCTTGGTGACCCAGGACGTTTTCCTCTTTAACGACACGGTCGAAAATAACATCCGCGCGGGCGGCTCTGCAGGTTCCGTGGAAGAGGTGGCCCGCAAGGCCAATGCGGAGTCCTTCATCAACGCCTCTCCAGGGGGTTACCTAGCGCTGACGGGTGAGCGAGGCAGCAGATTCTCTGGCGGCGAGAAGCAAAGGATTTCTATAGCTCGGGCCATGTTCAAGGACGCACCCATCTTGATTTTAGATGAAGCCACAAGCGCGTTGGATTCAGTCAGCGAACAAGAGGTTCAAGTTGGATTGAACTCCCTTATGGAAAACCGCACGACCTTCATCATTGCTCATAGGCTTTCCACAATTCGAAGCGCGGACCGGATCGCGGTTTTAGAGCGCGGCGAGCTTAAGGAGATCGGCAGCCATGAGGAACTGGTGGCGCGCGGCGGACTGTATGCCAACTTTGCCCGTAACCAAATCTAAAACTGTCTAAAAAATTTCAGTCCCAGTGTCTCAAAATCGACCTCTGGGTCCAGGTTTTTCAGGGCCTTAGGCGCCATATTGTCCAGAAACCAAACAACTTTCTCCGAATTCTTCAGGTTGTCGACATTTTTGACGATGAACAAATCGTGGTTAAGGAACGCACAAGGAGTCATCAGAAATGATCAATTGGGATGAATTTGAGCACATTCATGTCATCAAAAAACTCAAAGAGATATTGAGCACGTGGTGGAACGTTGACCTGGTCTTCACCGACGAAAAAGGTCTGGTTCGTGGATTTCAAGAAGCCAAGTCAAAGCTGGTCAACCCAGCCGTCTCTAGTATTCTGGATAAAGACGCTGCCAAGGAAAGCCTGGCCGACCTCGTTGCCAAAGCGATGGATGATCTCAGAGTGTCTGATAACAAATTCAGCATGCGCAAATGGGATGCAGCTGGCTTTGATGTCGCCATTTTTCCCATCATGATCGAAAACGACTTTATGGGCACGGTGGTGGCTTTAGGCTTTCTTAAAGACCCCGGGGACGGCAACCGACTGACCGAAATTCGCGAGCGCATGGCGGCCTTTGGCGCCAAATCCGATCTCATCGAAATAGCCCTCGGAAAAATAAAATTCCTCGATGAGCAGGACCGTGGGCATTTTTCTGACTTGGTCGACTTGGTGGCCAAAGAAGTCATCACACTGCACTTAGAAATAACGGCCCGCGAAGATCGCATCCGCGAGCTGAACAAAGAGCTCGGCAGCAGATATAAGTACGACAACATGATCGGCAAATCCAGCCCGATGCAGTCCCTTTACGCCCTTCTGGACAAAGTAAAGGCTGCTGACTCCACGGTTCTTGTGCAAGGGGAAAACGGAACGGGTAAGGAGTTGATTGCCAAAGCGATCCACTACAATTCTCAGCGCAAGGACAAAACTTTTGTGCTGCAAAACTGCTCTGCCTTCAATGACAACTTACTTGAGTCCGAACTCTTTGGTCACATCAAAGGCTCCTTTACTGGTGCCCATAAAGACAAAAAGGGACTCTTTGAGATGGCTCACCGCGGGACCTTCTTCCTAGATGAAATCGGGGACACCTCCCCCACCATGCAGGTGAAGCTTCTGCGCGTACTGCAAGAGGGCACCTTCACCCCCGTGGGTGCTACAGAGCAACGCAAGGTGGATGTGCGAATCATCGCTGCAACCAACAAGCCTCTTAAAGAAATGGTGGAAGAGGGCACCTTCCGGGAGGACCTATATTACCGGCTCAACGTGATCAACATACGCGTCCCCCCACTCAGAGAGCGCAAAGAAGACATTCCTCTGCTAGCTGAGTTTTTCCTGAACCGAGCTGCGGAGCAATCAGGTCAAGCCAAGCGCACCTTGGCCAAGCGAGCCCTTGAAAAGCTCTACGATTATGCCTGGCCAGGAAACGTTAGAGAGCTGCAGAACGAGATCGAGCGGCTTGTGGTCCTTTCCGGGACTGAGACCAAGCTCACGGCCGAGATGCTTTCGCCCAAAATCATTGATGCTGGAGAAAGAACCAAGGTTCAGGGAGCTAGGGTTCACGGTAAGCTCAAAGACGCACTTGAAGAGCTGGAGCAGGAGATGATCCGCGATGGTCTGCGCCGCACCGGCTGGAACAAGTCCAGGCTGGCCAAAGAGCTCGGAATCAGCAGAGCCGGACTCATTATGAAGGTCGAAAAATACAACCTCGACAAGCGGCGCGTGACCAAGGTCTAACGCGCCTGCCACTTAGACACTCCTAAAGAAATTACCCTTTTCTCGGCTGCGGCAGGAGGCCACCTCCCCTGCCGTAATTTCGATGAACGTAAATAAAACGAACAGGTTAGCTCCCTAGAGGACAGGGGACAATTTTCGGCATAAGTCGTGTATCACCAAGGTTTGCGGGTGGTGTGTTAGATGATGCTGAATCGGATCAATTCCTATTTAAA
>CAYRIE010000082.1:0-7357 GCA_964424215.1 uncultured Pseudobdellovibrionaceae bacterium | reverse complement strand
CGCTTGAGTAAGTCTAAGTCGAGTTCAGGCTTTTCAAAGCCGGCCAGAATGACAGTCGCTGAAGAGCCTGAGTACCAAACGCTCACCCACGGGAAGACCTCTTTGAAGTTACTCAGTACCGAGTGAAACATCTCCTCGTTCATATTAAAAAGTGGGAACCACTGGGAATAAAGACCACTGGGGTTTAGTTTTTGCGATGCTCTTACTAAGAACTCTTTGGTGTAGAGCTTTTCTACGCCAGAAACCCAGGGGTTAGATGGCTCAGAAAGAATGAGGTCATAAGTCTGACTCTCATCTCTAAGAATTTTGTAAGCATCATTAGTGATGATCTCAAACTTTTCTCGGCGGCTTTTTAAATCCAGGTTGTGCTCTTCAAAATAAGGCAGACTATCGACCACACCTTGAGAAATTTCCGCCACTTTGACCTGTTTTACCTCTTCTAGATGAGTGGTAATTCCCAGACTCAGACCAGCCCCTAGACCGACGATAAAAATATCCTCAGCTCTGGGCACAAACTGAAGCGGAAGTAAGGCCGTCATAGATCTTGCAAAGTGGTCGATCCCTGTTGATGCGTCTGGCTTCGCATTAACGTTAAGGGTCATGGTCTCATCCTTCTCTCTCACTACAGTGACATAGGTGTTGGGATCAAACACAGAAAAAAGCACTCGATCCTGGGGTACAGATTGATACCCCTCAAACCCTTCTGTGGATTTCATAACTGTCGGCGCATACCCTCCCAGAAATTTAAGCGGCAAAAAAACTTCGTCCTTCCATGCTGGCAAGAAAACCGCGATGACTATTCCAAAAGATGTCAAAGCTAGCGCCGGCCTTTTAATCCGGGGGGCCGCACCAAGAAGATAAATGATCAAAACCAGAGTGAGCAGGAGCGCCACCAGCGCTACTTTAAAAACACTTGAAAACGACAGGAAGTGAAAAAGGTAATAACCTCCCAGCAGCGCGCCCATAAAGCTTCCCACAGCATTTACGCAGTAAAGCTTACCCACAACGGCGCTTAAACTTTGATCTTTTTGCCGCAGGAAATGAAACAAAAGTGGAAGGTTCATGCCCAGAAGGCCCACTGGAAAAATTAAAACCGCGCAGAACACCACAAAGATCAGCCCGTAAAAGAGAGGAAAGTTGTAGAGCGCAGGGAAAATCACCATTTTGGTGCGGTACAAAAAATCCGGCATAGACTGAAGGAGAAAGTACATTCCCGTCCAGGCCAATACCGAAAGAGCCTGAACCGCAAAGAACACCCTGGGTGTGATTTTGTGGCTCCAGCGTGAAATCACGAAGCTGCCCAAGGCTATTGATAAGATAAAGGAAGCCACAACGATTGCGTAATTGTAGCTGGTGGAGCCAAGAACAATGCCCTCATACCGAATGATCAGGCTTTCGAAACAGAAAAAATAAAACCCCGACAAAAATGAAATGCCGTAAATCAGTCTGCGGTGGCCCATTGAGGAAACTGTAGAAGGAAGGGCAGCAACTTCACCTGCTGCTTCAGGTTCCTTGAGGCTCGTTTTGGAAACGGCTTTTGCGATTCGGAAGGCAACAACACCGACCAAAACGTTAATGAGGCCGGTAAAGTAGAGAGTTGTGGGAAGGCCAAAGCGCTCAATCAGGAAAAAACCTGTCAGCAGGGTTCCTAAAAAGGCTCCCAAGGTGTTGAGTCCATAAATTAGCGAATGGGTTTTTGAGCTTTCAGCAAGGGTTCTACTTAACCCCTGGACCAATGCCGGAATCGTGCCCCCCATACAAAAAGTTGGCAGCCCTAGGAAAAGCGCTGCCAGTAGGGCATGAAGGAGCACGTCGATGCCCAGGTGGGCAGGAGATGCCGGCCATAGACTGTTAAGAGCATGAAAGTAGGCTGGCGAGATCAGGGCGTAAACCCCTATGATCAATTCAAGCACACCGTAGAGTTTAATCTGCGAGGGAAACCATTTGGGACCATAGTGCCCCAGCACCACGTACCCTAAACTCATAAAAAGAAAAAACAGAGCCAAGACCAGCGAGGTCGAAAAGGCGTGACTGCCAAGGATGATGGTTAGGTACTGCTGCCAAGTGACCTGGTAGACAAGGCCTGTTACGCCCGTGAGAAACACCAATCCCAAACAAATACGAAGTGCTGCCGTCATCGCCTCTTTCCTCCATGAACTCTTCATTCTGGCGGGCGATCAGTGCTGGTTCAATGATTTTTATATCTAGGGATCGGCACGTTGCGCCCGCGACACACCGCGAGCGCTTTCTTCCGGTAAATTAGCGAGTGGCAATAAGGGGCGCAATCAGAAGAGAGACCACGCTCATCACCTTGATCAAAATGGCTACAGCGGGGCCGGAAGTGTCCTTAAAGGGATCTCCCACCATATCTCCCACAACGGAAGCCTTATGAGCTTCCGAGCCTTTTCCGTGCCCTTCAAGAGCGCCCTTTTCGATGTTCTTTTTAGCGTTGTCCCACGCACCACCTGCGTTGGCCATAAAAAGGGCCATGGTGGAGCCTACAGCCAAGGATCCTACAAGAAGTCCCGCAAGAGTTTCAGGTCCTAGCAAAAAGCCCACAAGAGTGGGAGCCACAACGGCAATCAGGCCTGGTACGATCATTTCTGTGAGAGCCGATTTTGTAGCGATGTCGACAATCTTTTCGGGCTGGGGCTCACCCGTTCCTGCCATCAGGCCCGGTATTTCACGGAACTGCCTGCGGATCTCTTCAACAATAGCTCCGCCAGCCTTACCCACAGCCACCATGGTGGAGGAAGCCACCATGTAGGGTAAAATAGCTCCGATCAGAATTCCAATCAAAATGTTCGCCTGAGTGATGGTCAAATCCATCTCTGGAAGGCCCGCAAGGAGCCTGCCATGTCCAACTTCGGCGTTGTAGGCTGCGAAAAGTGAGATCACGGTGAGAGTGGCCGAACCAATGGCAAAGCCTTTTCCGATGGCTGCTGTGGTATTTCCCACGGAGTCGAGCTCATCGGTGATGGCGCGCACCTCAGGGCCTAAACCGGCCATTTCTGAAATTCCGCCAGCGTTATCAGAGATCGGACCGTAGGCATCCACGGTCATAACAACCGCCGTCCCAGCGAGCATACCTACGGCGGCCAGCGAAATTCCGTAAAGTCCTAAGAAGTGATCAGATATAAATGCGATGATCGCAATCAGGATCAAGGGAATGGAAACGCTTTCCATGCCCACGGCCAAACCGCGAATCAGGTTCGTTCCAGCCCCTGTCAGGGAAGACTGCGCAATCTTGCGAATGGGAGAGGCTGATGTGTAATAATCGGTAACAAGTCCAATCATCGCGCCGCCCACAGCGCCCACGGCCAAACACCAGGTCACAGCTTGACTGATTTCAAGCATGGGCATCAAAACAAGCGACAAAAGCACCAGAGCAATCGGCGGAATGATCAGTGCCGCCCTCAGCACCAAAGCTGGGCTCATCTTTTTCATTTGGCGAACGGCAAAAATCGTAAAGATACTTACTAAAAGGCCTAGGGTTGAGAGCACCAGCGGCAACAGAATGCCGGCAAACTGATGGGTCTCAAAAGTTGCGCCCATTGAGGTGGACAAAATGGGCATGGTGGCTGAGCTGGCCGTAAGAGCAATGGCCATGGTCGCAACAATGGATGCGATCATGGACTCATAAATATCAGCTCCCATTCCAGCCACATCACCGACGTTGTCCCCTACGTTGTCAGCAATCACGCCGGGGTTTCTGGGGTCATCCTCAGGGATGTTCTCAATCACTTTGCCGGCAATGTCGGAGCCGACGTCGGCCGCCTTCGTGTAGATGCCGCCACCGATCCTGGCAAAAAGAGCAATGGAGCTAGCTCCCACAGCAAAAGAGTGAATCAAGGTGCTGAAGTCAGGAACATGCGCAAAGAAATAATACAAAAAGCCCATTCCCAATAGACCCAGACTCGCCACGGACAGGCCCATCACAGCACCGCCGTCTAGCGCCACCACCAGCGCCTTGGCCTTGTCTTTACTTCTTGCCGACTGAGCTGTGCGCTCGTTAGCAAAGGTCGCTGCCTTCATGCCGATGTAACCTGCAAACAGGCTGAGGAAGGCACCAAAAACGAAGCTCAGTCCGGCCAGAACGCTAAAGTTAAACCCAACATAAATCAGCCCGCCTACGATGAGACAGTAGATCAAAAGAACTTTGTTTTGCCGCCACACAAAGGCCATGGCGCCTTGGCGAATGTAGGAGGAGATACGCGCCATGGTTTCGTTACCGCCCGGAAGTGCCTTCACTTTCACATAAAAGAACAGGGCCAGAAGCAGACCTAAAATCCCAACACCCATAGGTGAAAAGGCAACAAGCTGACTCGACATAGGGAACCCTCCAACACGATTTTAATCCAGGCCCCAAAGCTCCCGGATTTCGAGCACACTGCATTACATATTAAAATGAGGCAACTGACGGCGCGCGTCTAAGGCCCCTGAAATATAAGCTCTCCACTTACCTTTGCTGGCCGAAAGTAGCAAGAGCTTTCGTCTTTGGAGATTGGCTTAGGAGGGCTTCGCTTTCAGCGACTTTAGCTAAGAAGAACAGTCCGCTATGAAAGGATGAAAGTTGGTAAGTTCGCAAGGCGTTACAGTCGCAGCACCGCTGCGTCAGGTGCAAGTTTTCGATACATAGCGGTACTAAAAGGTGCCTAGGCGGAGGCTAGAATCTAATGCAACACCTAGATAAATTGATGAAGGGGTGTTGTGAAAAAGTACAGCAGAATAACGGTTCATGAGCGAGAAGAGATCAGTCGTCTTTTGGCTTTGGGCGAAAGCTTTAGGGCGATTGCTCGGGCTCTTGGCGGGTCCCCCAGTAGCATAAGCCGTGAGGTGGGCCGAATTTGGGGTGATAAAGGGGCCTATAGGGCGGTATATGCCAACGAGCATGCCAGGCGGTCTGCCAAGACTCGGCGCCACGGTCACCGTAAGCTATTAAAGAATAGGGTTCTGTTGTCGGTGGTGCGACGTAAATTGGGGTTATTTTGGTCTCCGGAACAAATTGCACACTATTTAAAAGCTCATTATGAAGACCCTAGGATGCATATCTCAAAGGAATCTATTTACACCTATATTTATGTTTTGCCCCGGGGGGAGCTCAGAGCGGAGCTAACACGCTGCCTTCGTCAAGAGCATAAAAAACGCAGAGTTAGGGGTCGAAGCGCTAAAGGACAATCTTCTAATTTAGAGAGCATGATCTCCATAGAGGAGCGCCCTAAAGAGGTTGCAGATAGATCGGTGCCGGGCCATTGGGAAGGAGACATCATCATAGGCGGGGCCAGAGAGCAAACGGCTCTAGGGACCTTGGTTGAGCGAACAACTAGAGCTGTGATCCTTGTTCCTTTAAAGAGTAAGAAAGCTGAGGAGGTTAGAAAAGCGTTCGCTAGGGAGATCAAGAAGCTACCAAGAGAGCTGAGGCTGACTCTGACCTATGATCAGGGGCGTGAGATGGCACAGCACAGACTCTTCACCAAGGAGACTCAAATGAAAGTCTATTTTGCCCATCCCCGAAGCCCATGGGAGAGGGGGACAAATGAGAACACCAATGGACTGCTACGCCAGTATTTTCCAAAAGGTACGAATTTTAATGAGATCTCCAGGGCTGAGATAAAAAAGGCTCAACACAGCCTGAATGGGAGACCAAGAAAGACTTTGGGTTGGAAAACTCCACGCGAGGCCATGCAGGAACTGTTGCGTTAAAAACTTGCTTCCGCCAGGCCATCTTATAGCTAAAGTACTCCTTAGAATCAGAAGGTACAGATGGATCATCGAGCGCCCGAGAGTAAAGACTTTGCGCTTTATCGAACTGGCCATGAGCAAAGTGTCCATCGCCCGCAATACGATACAATGAGGCTCTGTCAACAACCGGACTGCTCTCATGAAGAAGAGCGTACTCTGCATAAACTTCCGGCCGCTTTTTGAGTTTACTATGAGAGTAAAGAGCTAAAAGTGCCGCACTCTGAACAGCTAAAACCTTGTCTGAAGTTACATTAAAAAATTCCTCCAGGGCTTCTACGGCCCCGGGCTTCTGCCCTTTTGCCTCCGCAACCAACTGTAGGAAACGCTCCTGCCCATTCGGCGAATCGCCAGCATAGACTTCTGCCCAGCCCAACTGAATAACAAAAAGAGCAACCGTTATGAGGCGCATTGGGACCTCACATGTACGCGTAGGTTCTTAGGACTGGTTAGGCGCGCCAGAGCAGACTCAGGGACATTCCATTGGGATTTAGATTGCTGCACAGCCTCCATAAGTCCCAAACGTCGCTCGCTTTGATCTTGAGCAAAGGCCACAAATTCCCGCTTAAGGCGAATGAGGCTAAGGGCCTTGGCGCTTAAAGGCTTCTCCTCAGCTGAGCTCACCAAAGACTTTTCAAGTTCCAGAATAGGTTGCCACTGGCAATGGCGAGCTAGAGCCATCAGCTCCAGAGCTAAGAGATGATCCTTCACTAAAGGTGATGATCCCGGCACTAGGTCACCTCTGACTCGGTAATACAAACTGGCCCCAAAGAAGGCGTCCCAACTCCCCTCCCGATAGAGGTGTTTTTGTGCCTCTAGAACCTCGGCAGCATCTATCTTACCAGCCTGACTTCCAAAGGCTAAGAGAGGGGCCAAAGTTGCCATCCAGAGCATCCCTACGCACCAGCCAATCATTCCGACGTAAATCCTAGGTCGAGTTGTCATTTTTTGAACCGATCTAAAAAAGACAACACGTTAGATCTCTTCTCGTCGCTAGATGGCGATGGCTCGCTGTAAGCAATGTTTGCAGCCCAGCTCAAAGCGCCGTCTAGCTCCAACAACTTCGTGCGAACTTCCCCCAAAACATGGCCTCCCGTAAGATCACGGACGATCAGGTGGTACTCGGGCGCACCTTCTTTTTTTGGGAACACGTCGATTTGTCTTGAGTAGTCCTCATGCACTGACTTTCTGTACAAAAATCGAAAGTCGTTTCCCTTTTCTCGCCTGATATAGGTGGACCTTAAAGCGAGCCACTTTGTGACAAGGCCCTTGTAGTCATAATAGTTCTCAATTTGCCCTATCTTTTGGCGGGCCAACTGGTAGTAGTTTTCAAGAGCTGCAGGCAGATCTTCATAGGAGTAGACTTTGTCCTCGATAACGCCCCTACCAAGCTCCACGAACTTCACCTGAATGGTTTCGTTATCAAGGTTAGGTAAATCAAATTGTATATGAAAGAGATCCTCACCGAGGGCGGATAGTCCTATTTTGGCAATTTTAAGATGGTTCCACATCCTATTGGTGAACGAGTCCAAGGAATGGCTGTCAACGAATTGATCGAAGACTGCATTGGTTGGGTAGTTTGGATCTTTGAGCGCATACCACCCACTAGAGAGTTCGC
>CAYRIE010000081.1:0-7408 GCA_964424215.1 uncultured Pseudobdellovibrionaceae bacterium | reverse complement strand
TATGGGGGGCGAGGGTCAGCCCCAAACTCAAGCGGCTCTGATCACTCGACTTGTAGATTTTGGCCTAAGTGTGCAGCAGGCTATCGAAGCTCCGCGCTGGCTGATGGGGCGAACTTGGGGCATGGAGTCCAGTGATCTGTGGCTCGAATCACGGATACCCTCAGAGACCATCCGGGAGCTGCAGTTTCGTGGCCAGCCCGTTAAGATCACAGCTCCCTGGGATGGCACCCTGGGGCATGCCCAGGCTATCAGGCTCCACCGGGACACAGGACTTCTTGAGGGTGGCGCCGATCCCCGCGGCGACGGCGCAGCCATGGGCTACTAGAAAGGTTCCAGGTTCCTTTTTCATGGAACCTTTTCTAGGAAACCAAAAATTGAGCCCGGAACCCTCGAAAAAGGAACCTTTCTGGGAGGGTCATTGGAGAGCTTTTAGCTTCTCATCAATTTCAGACCAGGCTTTGTACAGCTGGTCAACGAGCTGCTTTTTTGCGCTCAGCTGCTCTAGTGCGATTTGAGTTTTTTCGTGATCTGAAAAGACCTCAGGATCTTCAAGGCGACGCTGAGCCTCTTCAAGCTCCCGTTCGGCCCGAGCGATATCCTCTTCGATGGTTTCCCACTGACGCTTTTCTTTGTAACTTAAGCGGACGGGTTTGGGTTTTTCTTTAGCATCCCTAGGTGGACTGATCTGATCAGGCTTATCTTCATCCCCCGTGCTGCCGTCGGTCTTCTTTCGAGCCTTTAGCCACTGATTTAAATCAGAATACAGCGCCCATCCGCCCTTGCCATCCAGCGCCAGATACTTCTTGCAGAGCTCAGTCAGAAAGAACCTGTCGTGGGAAACCAAAAGCACAAGACCATCAAAACTTTTAAGACTCTCCTCTAGAACTTCGATGCTTTGAATATCCAGATCGTTGGTCGGCTCATCGAGAATAAGAACATCCGCTGGCTGCAAAAGCTGCTTTGCCATAAGAAGTCTGGCCTGCTCTCCACCTGAAAACTGAGAGATTTTAAGTTTCATTTTGTCGGGGCTGAATAAAAACCTGCGCGCATAGGCGCTCACGTGATGAGACTTCCCTTTAAAGACCACGTGGTCGGATCCCTCACCGAGAAAAGTCAGTAGATCCTCATCTTGGGGCAAAGACTCGCGCTTCTGATCAAAATACATAACTCTAAGTCCCTGAGCCTTGAAGATCTCTCCCTCGTGCTTACCCGTATCATCGGCCAGAGCTCTTAGAAGGCTCGTTTTTCCAGCTCCGTTGTCTCCTAGGATCCCAAGGCACATTTTAGGCCCCAAGGTAAGATTCAACCCATCAATGAGATGCCGGTCTTCATAGGCGAGATTGAATTCATTGAACTCAACTAACTTCTTTGAAAGCCGGCTGGTGGAGTCAATCTCCACTCTTACTTTGGCCTGCGCGGCCTGGTTGCGAGCCTTCACGCCAGCAAGCGTGTCTAAGAGCTCATGGGCTTCTTTGATCCGGCTTTGGCTTTTCGTTGTTCGGGCTTTTACACCTGCTCTCAGCCACTCCACTTCGCGTCTGGCTTTATTAGAGAGCGATTCCTGAAGCTTTAGTTGAGCCTCGATGTACTCTTCTCGTTTTTTCAAAAAGCCATCATAACCTGCATCAAAGGCCAAAAAACCATCGCGATAAAGTGAGTTGATCTCCATGGTCCTACTGCAGATGTTGTTCAAAAAAGCTCGGTCGTGACTGACTAAAATAAGCGAGCCTTTGAAACCTCTTAGAACATCTTCAAGCCATAAGATCCCCTCCCAGTCCATGTGGTTGGTGGGCTCATCGAGAATCAAAAGATCAGGATCTTTGGCCAAAGCAATGGCAAGACTTAAGCGTTTTAGCCACCCCCCGGATAGCTCCTCCACGTTTTGCTGGAGATCTTTAAAACCTGCCATAGAAAGATGAATCGGGGCCTGCACTTCAGCTTCTAAGGAATCGACCCCGTCCTGATGAAGCCGCTCCTGCGCTGTTTCAAGAACACCCATGCCTGGGCGGTAGCTCTCCTCTTGCCTGACAAAGGATGTCTTAAGACCCTTTGATCTAAAGATGTCTCCGTCCTCAGGCTGATCCTCCCCCGCAATGAGCCTCAGCAGGGTGGACTTTCCCGCTCCGTTAGGACCGAGCAGCCCGAGCCGCTCACGCGGACCTACTCCAAAAGACAGCTCTTCAAAAAGAGTTCTTGAGCCCATACTCTTACTGATTTTATTCAAACTGATGATCGTGGACATAACCATCTTTTAACATGAATTTAGGGACCAAGCACTTCTGGGTTTGATAGGTTCTCACCTATGAAGGAAACCCACTCAAATAAGACAGAATCCCTGTGGCATAAGTCAGCTCACCAGCCGCGCAGCCAGCAGGCGCTGCAGACGGACCTAACCACGGATGTCTGTATTGTAGGTGCTGGCATTTCGGGCCTTATGACGGCCTACCTTCTCGCTAAAGAGGGGGTTTCCTGCGTCCTCCTTGAAGCCAAGGAGATGGGTAGCGGAGAGACCCTACGAACGACAGCCCATCTTTCCAACGCGCTTGATGAAGGCTATGTGTATTTAGAAAACAAACACGGACTAGAAGGGGCCCAGGCGGCGGCCCAAAGCCACAAGGCCGCCATGCAAAAGGTTGCTGAGGTGTCGGACCAACTCGGCGCCGATTGGAATCTGAGGTGGCTTAATGGTTACCTTTTTAAAGGGCGCAAGGTGACTCAAAAGGAGCTTCGCCAAGAGTTTGAAGCTAGTCAGAGGGCCGGAATCTCTGACTGCAGCACCCTCCCCAGAGTTCCGTGGGATTTTTATGATACGGGCCCCTGCATCTGCTACCCGAGTCAGCTCACCCTTAATCCTTCAGCTCTCATGGAAACCCTTCAAAAAGAGCTAACTCAGCTAGGAGTAAGGATCTTTACCCGCTCACCTGTGATGAAAGTTGAAAACGGATCGAGCTGTACCGTCACGACCGAGCAGAAACACAAAGTAAGAGCTGGTCAGGTCGTGATCGCAACCAACACACCGATACATGGCAAGGTTCTGGTTCACACCCGGCAGGCGGCGTACCGCACCTATGCTGTGGGTGCAAAAATCCCCAAAGGCAGCGTCCCGGACGGGCTGTACTGGGATATGGAAGATCCTTACCACTACGTTAGGCTGGCAACCTTTGATGAGCTGCACGATGTTCTTATCGTGGGTGGTGAGGATCACAAAACGGGTGAGGATTCGAAGGAGGCCTCTGAGTTTCAAAACTTGAAGGAGTGGACGAGACAAAGGTTTCCGATGGCCTCAGAGTATGTGGCTCAGTGGTCGGGCCAGGTGATGGAGCCGATGGACGGCCTGGCTCTGCTGGGGCGTCACGATAGCGATAACACCTATATCATTACGGGAGACTCAGGACATGGCTTCACCCACGGCGTTCTTGGGGCCATGATCGTCTCGGATCTGATAGGCGGCAAAAAGAACCCCTGGGAAGATCTTTATAATCCTTCAAGGTTCACTTTAAAGGCCAGCCCCACCTTCTTAAAGGAAAACATGAAGGTGCTCGGTCACTATGCTGAGTGGCTAAAAAAGGAGAAGTCTGCAGAGCTAGAAGCTTTGAGCCCAGGAAGCGGGCTTCTTCTTCAAAAAGGATTTAAGAAGGTGGCTGTGGCGAAGGACCAAGATGGCACCGTTCACTCCAAGTCGGCCACTTGCACTCATATGGGCTGCCTGGTGAGTTGGAACTCGGTGGAAAAGAGCTGGGACTGCCCTTGCCATGGATCAAGATTCTCCCTTACCGGCGAAGTCCTCAACGGTCCAGCCGTTAAGGATCTGGCTGATTAAAGTCTGCCCCCCTACCCGCCTTTGGACCTAGGCCCCTCGCCCCGCGAAAGCAGCTTTATCCATCCTCATGGTATCCTAGCCCCACCAAAAAGAGGTGCGTGTGATCTACATAGATGCTGATGGGTGCCCCGTGAAAGAGGAAACCTACAAAGTAGCTGAGCGCTACAGTGTCCCCGTGACTTTAGTGGCCAATAAGCCGCTTCACTTCCCCATGAAGCCACTGTTTAAGATGCAAGTGGTCTCTGGCCACTTTGATGCGGCAGATGACTGGATAGCTGAACAGGTCACAGACCGAGACGCTGTGATCACAGCCGACATACTGTTAGCCGAAAGATGTGTGGCTAAAGGAGCTCGCGTGCTCGGACCTAAGGGAGTTGAGTTTACTGAGGACAACATAGGATCTGCCGTCGCTCAGCGCAAGCTGATGGAAAACCTAAGGCAAACGGGAGAGGCGCGCGGCGGCCCAGCCCCTATGGATAAAAAGTCGCGCTCTCAATTTCTGGCCCGGCTCGACCAAATTATCAACCAGCTCCGCAGATAAGGCTCCAGACAAAAAGGCACCCTTTTCCAAAAAAGGCTGCCCTGTCTTGCACGAAAGGAACCTGGAACCTTTTTGGAGTCACTGAGTGATGGCGATGCAGCCTGAGTAGGCAAAGGCAGTGCCGTGAGCTGGGGCTGTTAGGGAGTGGTTTCTTGTGGCAGCTGATCCCACCGGGGTTTCAAAGTGCTCTAGGACCAATTGGGCGGGACCGGTTTGCCGCACAGACGTGTACACATTTGAGTCGTCCGTAGCTGACAGAAGGCCAAAGGCTGTGAAGCCAAAATAAGTGGTCGCAGTCACTCTTCTAGGGTAGGTCACCCTGGTCACAGAGCGAATCAATCCGTCCTGTCTGGGAGTGTAAAACTGCATATAAGTTGAAGCGCGGTAGAAATTACCCTTTTCAGCCTGAAAGTAAGTGCAGTGCCAGAGGGTGCCCGGCGCTAGCAGGGTGAGTGGAGGAACGATGCCGGACCGATAGGCTAGATACAACTCTCGAACTGCAGCATCCTCATCGGGCAAACCAGCCTTAAGGTGCCCCGGCACTGCCAAAAGAGCCAGCCACAGAATAAGAAGTATTGGCTTCATAATCCCCCCTACATACCCGCCAAGGGGGTATAAAAGTTCGTCCAGTCGCTGGTGTCAAAAGGTACCCTCGCACTTGTTGCGACAGGCTGCGGAAAGTGCCTCTGAGGGCTCTCAGGGGCTCCTCATCCTGTCGCGGCTGGTCGCACCCCAAAGGCCAGCTTAGCTTTCTTACAAGATATAAATCAATTATGGAAACGGTGAGAACTTTCAGGTAGCAAAAAGGTTAGCTGGCTACAGGAGGAAATGATGAAGCGATGGCTGACCGTAGGTGCTGTACTTTGCTGTGCTCTGTTTTGGAACCTAGAAGCTCACTCCGCACAAAGTGGAGTTTCTTCTGAAGAAAGCCCCCTGATCGGCCAGGACTATCTGTCTTACTTTTTAGGCCTTCAAACAATTTATTTGGAAGACTTTGGCTATAGAACCTTTGATCCCAGGGAGAAAAGCTTTCGCTTGGCCCATGACCGGCTAGGAGAAAGGGTGAGGGAGGAGTTTTTTAACCTGAGCCCGTCCAGCCAAAGTCAAATTCTTAAAAGACTCTACATTCTGATTGAATACATGGATAGAACCGTGTGGGACCGTAGAGCTGTTGCCGCCTACCCTGAAGAGTACCGCGAGCAGCTTGTTGCCGCATATTTGGATTTGGCCCTACCGCTGGCTACAACCGCAGATCAGTTCTTAGGGCGCCTTTATGAGATCGTAGGGAGGGGCCATTTCACCCCGGGGCGTATTTCGTGGAAGACTCTTCTAAGCTTTGATAGATCCACGCCAGATTTTTCAAAATCCCTGGCAAAGCACCTGGATTTCTTTTACGGGCTCGCCCCCTCTTGGGAGCAGCAGCAGGATCTGATGAATTTAACAGGTGCTGACTGGAGCCTAGAATTCTCAGATGCCATGCTGGCCAGGGCTACGAGCCCGGCTGAATTTTTAAGCTATCTGCCTTCGTCAGCTCGAAATGCCCAGGGCAGCTACCGACTTCAAATAAATGAACTCCTTTTGAAACACATGGACAGCTTCCTAGAGCTTAAGCCCACCCTGCGCGACGTAAGCCGCCTTTACAGAGCCAGCAGCGCTGCAGTCTTTGGATTTAGAGACAACGCGGTCCTTACTCTCACCCAATCTTTGCTAATTAACTCGCGCACCTCTCAGGATTTTCTTAGAATTTTGCAGGTCGGTGCGGCTCGCAACAAGGATAAAGGCTCTCACTTTGAAGGCCTTTTTCAGGATCTTCTGGGTCAGTTTATCAGCTTCAATCCGTCGCCCTCTCAGGTGAATCAGGCGATGAAGTTAGTGTATCCAAAATCCTGGCAGCACAAAATCACCAGTGATGACGTAGGTCTTCAGTTAAGAGAGGTCATGCTCACAAGGGCCCAGTCGGCCTCAGACTTTGTCGCCTATTTAGGCTCTCCCAGAAGCTACACATTTGAGTACCGCGCAGCCTTAACTGCGCTTTTCTTAAAGCATAAGGAATATTTTCTGAGCTTGGCTCCGACCGAGCGGGACATAGGGGCGGTGGAGCGCCTACTGGCTAGCTCCTATGATCACCTATCTTTCCGCATTGAGGGACAGTGTCATGACCTGCTTGCATCCCGACCCAAAGCACAGTAGCCGTTAAAATCACGCGCACATCATCTTTGAGGAGCAACCATGAACTGGCGCAAATTGTTCTCGCTGGAACGCTGGCTGGACCGAGTTGAAAGAGTAGGCAACCGTCTTCCTGACCCAATCACTCTTTTTGTGATCCTGTCTTTTGCCATACTTGGCCTGTCCTGGCTTTTTTCTTTACTCGAAGTGACCGTAGCCCACCCAGCTGACGGAAGGCTCATTCAGGCCGAAAATCTTCTCTCAAAGTCCGGCCTACAGAGAGTGCTGGGCGAAATGGTCCACAACTTTGCTACATTTCCTCCCCTTGGTCTTGTGCTGGTTACCATGATCGGAATAGGCGTTACCGAACGCAGCGGCCTTATTCACGCCCTTTTGCGCCGGGTGGCGCTTTGGGTGCCAGGACGCTTTCTCACCATGACCCTAGTTTTCATGGGAGTTATGAGCAGCATGGCAGCCGACGCGGGCTATGTGGTGCTTACGCCCCTGGGAGCTGTGCTTTTTGCCGGCATGGGAAGACACCCTATTGCTGGGCTTACTGCTGCGTTTGCCGGCGTCAGCGGGGGGTTCAGCGCGAACCTTCTACTTACCTCTTTAGATCCATTGCTATCGGGCCTATCCACCAGCGCAGCTAATATCTTAGATCCTAACTACATTGTTCAGCCCACTGCGAATTACTACTTTATGGTGTTCTCAACCTTTCTGGTTACGGCAGTTGGAACTTGGGTGACATCAGCCATCGTCGAACCTCGCCTGGGGCCGTGGACAGGGCGCAGCCCTTCGAGCCAGGAGGATGACGACCTACTTAAGCCTTTGAGCGCTGAGCAGAAAAAAGGCCTCACTGCGGCCCTCATCGTCTTTGC
>CAYRIE010000080.1:2112-7474 GCA_964424215.1 uncultured Pseudobdellovibrionaceae bacterium | reverse complement strand
CCTTTATCACCGGCTTTTTAATGACCGCCGTGCCCCGGATGACGGGCGCTAAGGCGGCCAGCACCTTTGAAGTTCTCATCTCTTTTGTGCTTGTGGCTGCGCTCATCGTTCAGTCCTTTAGCATCACGAGCACGCTGTTTTTTCTGACCCATACGGCACTTATCCTTTGGCTCAGTGTCTTTGCGGCACGGCGCCTGATGGCTCGGGTGAAGCCTGTGCCCGTTTTTTTCTCGCATGTGGGATTAGCTTTTATCTCAACTCTTTTGGGTTGTTATTACCTTATCCAAGGCTCCTACCTGGTGGGGGTTCACCTTTACCACGTAGGCGCGCTCCTTCTGTTAGTGCTCGGAATAGGAACAAGGTTTTTTGCCTTCCTGTCAGGGCTGCCGTCCATCTTTGAAACTTTGGGAAAGCGCGCCCACGCTTTATTTCATTTGCACGGGGTTTTAACTCTTCTGCTTTTGTGGGCTGCAGGTAACGGAGTCACTAGCGCCTACTTAGGTCTCACTGTCGTCAGCCTGAGCTATCTGTTTTTCATTTGGAAGGTTCACAGACCCTCTACACGGCCCTCAGCCATCAAGTGGGGCATGCGGCTTGTGGCGGCCTCTGTTCCTATAAGTTTTTTCATGTGCTGGCTTCAGCCGGCAGCCTTTATCACATGGCTGCATTTTCTTTTCATTGGCGGCTTTGCGGTGATCACCTACTCGGTGGCCACACGGGTCACCTTAGCCCACGGCGCCTACCCTACCGATCTTGAAATGCGCTCTAAAACCCTGTGGCTGGTGATCACTTTTTTAGCCCTCAGCCTCATAGCGCGGCTGATCTATGGCCTCACCTGGGGGCCCTCTAAGGCTAGCTTGCTCCATGGGGCCGTGCTGCTGTGGACTTCTGCTATTTTAGTTTGGACCTACGGATTTATTGTGAAGATCTTTGTGCCTGGCCCTCAAAGCAAACCCTCATGTTAAAAGGGGGCCTATTGTGCGACTGACTGATCACACCGATTACTCCCTTAGAACCCTGATGTACCTGAATCAGATTCAGCAAAAGGTCACATTAAGTGAGCTTTCTGACAGGCTCAAGATTTCTCGGAACAATCTGATCAAGGTCTCTAACCAACTTGCCAAACTCGGCCTTGTGGAAACCTCTATGGGTAGGTCAGGAGGTCTGATCCTCAAAGTCGATGCTCGCAAAATCTCCCTGAAACAAATCATTGAGCAGACTGAAGAGAACTTTAATTTGGCCGAGTGTTTTCCACGGGGCCGCGGCACCTGCACTTACAGGCAGAGCTGTCTTTTAAAGACTTCTTTAAAAAAGGCCCTGGATGCTTTTTTGGAGTCTCTAGAGGGTGTCACGCTAGCTGACGTGACCCCTAAGGTCAGTTCACGTTTTTAGCGGCTCAGATAAGGGGTGATGCTCATCCACCACCTTGCGCTTTTGCTGAGACGACACGGACGTGTAGATCTGGGTGGTCTGAATACTTGAGTGACCCAGAAGAACCTGAATGGACCTTAAGTCTGCACCTGCTTCCAAAAGGGCTGTTGCGCAACCATGGCGAAACTTATGGGGATTTACGGTGTAGTCAAATCCGGCCGTCTTGGACCAGGCATCCAGCCAGCGCCAGATATCCACGCGCGAGGGACGTTTACCGCGGTCATTAAGTAGCAAACTCTTTGAAGCAGCTTCCTTAAGCAGCAGCGGCCGAACTTCCTCAATATAAAGCTTAACTTCGCTAAAAAGGTTTTCCGTAAGAGGTATCAGGCGCTCTTTACCGCCTTTACCCTGCACCACCAGCTGGCGCTGGCTTTCGGAAATATCGGTGAGGTTGATGTCCACCAGCTCAGTCACTCTGCAACCCATCCCAAAGAGCATCATCAGAGTGATTTGGTTTCTGGCAGCTTTGACCGGATGGTCCACCCTTGAAGCCTTAAGAAGCTTTTCAAACTCATCCATTCTTAAAGCTCTAGGGGGCGGCGTCTCAAGCCTTGGTGGACGGAGCACCTTTAGCTCACCGCATACCATCCCCTGGCGCTCACAAAACTTCAGATAGGTGCGCACGCTGGAAATCACGCGGGCCTGGGATCTTGTGGAAAGATCGTTCTTTTCTAGAAAGTTCCTGAAATCTTCGATGGGCTTTTTCTTCATTCGAAAGGTATCGAAAAGCTCCAGATCCCGCCGGTAGGCCAAAACCGTATTGCGGCTCCGTCCCCGAACCAACTCTAAGTCTTCAAAAAATTCCACCCAGTACTCAAGTGCCATGCTTTAGATTTGAGCCCAATCCAGCCCTGCTGTCCAGGAAAAATATTATGTTTCATATTTGGAGCGCTTTGGGGGCGGTAGGGACAAGCCGACAAAAACCTCGGCTGGATCCAAGCTGCGTCGGCAGGTAGGAGGAGAAGATCCGTAAGAGACCCGCCAGGAAACTTATCGCAGGATCTCGCGGCGGCAGCCCCCGGTTTTTGACTAATTACCGGAATCAAAAGAGCGCAAAAAGACGTGGGGCTCCACATTCACCGACACCGAACAGCCGTAGCGATCCGATATGGTCACAAAACCTGACATCTGATCCTTAGAATCGAGCCGGACGGTGTGAAACTCTGCTGTCAAAACTTCCCAGCCATTTTTAAACTCCACCACGCCTCCCTGAAAGGAGTTGTTTGAGATCACTTCGCTGGGCTCAAGAGTTCTTTGCGCCGTGTAGGTTCCGGCCGGAGCTTCAATCAAATACCAAGTTTCAAACCACATGAAATTGTTGGGGCAGTAAAGCTGTAGGGCCTGTAGGTCCAGAGTTCCTTCAACTTCCAGTCTTCCCGCTCGGGGGACCGGAACGATGCCCTGAGCCTCACTTCCTGATGAAGCTCTAGCAGAAGATGAGCCATAAAGTTCCAGATTCATCTGCAGATGAGCTGCTGGCCAGTACCTCTGCACGCGTCCCGCAGCCCGGCTCCACAGGCCATCAACTGAGGGATGATCCTCTTCCACACAACTTGAGCACTGCTCATCCTGCTGGGGCGGAGCACCGGCTACGTTGTTATCACCTGCACAGGCTGTAAGGGTCAGGCCCCATGCCAACAAGGTATAAAGCGGAAGTTTTTTCCAGCTAGGTCTTTTTGGATTTGGACTCATAACAAATTTCCTCCTACACCTTTAGGCAAGGCGAGCATCATGGCCTGAAGTTGCGAACCACGTACCCAGGCCAGATCACCTTCAGATCAGTTAGGGGAAACCGGATGGGCAATTCTTACCAAAAGGCTGCCGAAAAAGGGCACAAAGGTAGAGTCCTATCAAACAGGTGCACGTTGTGTCTGGTTGAGGGGAGGGCCTTTACACAAAAATGGCCCAGCTGAATTTGCCAGCCGGGCCGTGACGGAAGAAGGTTTCATTTTTATCAGCGGAACCACTCCGCTCATAAACTTTAAGTCAATTTTTTAAAGGTAGCAGCCATCGACCGACAGGTCGCCGTAAAGCTTGTACTCGTACCACATGCCGTCCCTTCCCCAAATGTAGTAGGGAGAAGTTTCTACAGGGTAGGCATAAACGCCCGCCTGCTGATACTGCTGGTACTGCCATGGCCACCACATATAGTTAGGCTGAGTTGATTGAAGCTTTAACTGTAAGGACGTTCCTGTCTTGGCGCCCTTGGCTGTGAACTCAAACCCTGTGATGGTGTAGCCGTAGTTAAACGAAGTGGGCTGCACTGTGCCGGACTTGGTGACTTTCACAATGCGGTACTCATCTTTAGCAAGGTGACAGCGGTTGCCTCCCCACACTGTGAGCGCACCATCGACTTCAAGCTTTTTGGGCACAGGGGTGATACCTTGAGCGCCTGCAGCCTGGGCTCCGTCGTAGAAATCAAGACCCAGTTCAGCTTGTGAGTAAGTGAAAACTCCCAGGGCTGTGAGCCAAGGCTCTCCGCCGTAGGGCTTTTTGTCATCGTCGCTACAGTCCTTGTCACAACGGACGGGTGGGCCGCCAACAACTTGTCCTTTGTTGTTCTTCCCGCAACCGACAAGGAGGCTAAAACCCACGCTCGTCATCAGGACAACAAGGAGCAACCTCATGAACCGATTTTCGGTGTGTTGAATTGCGTTGCTCATATTCTCTCTCCTTTGACCTTTCATGTTTTTCTTTTCGAACTCTAAACTCATTTAAGTCTTTAATATTTCAGTCAGTGCTCAGTTTCCAAAAGCCTCTGCTCGGCTCAGTCCTTTGAAGTTACCCAGCTTGGTGTAACGTCCGATGGTCATCTGCCCATGGTTTTGACCGCCTACGATATCAGTGAACGTAACCGGCTTAGGGTAGATGGACGAGGTTGTATCAACGTAGTACCTAAGAACCGAGTTGCGTTTCTCATGCTCTCCCCACTCCGACCGGGGTAACTCCCTAAAGAAAGTTCCGCAGTTGAAGTTGCCGATGGGGATTTCCCAGCAAGGCTTGTAACCTTGCATAGGGTTGTAGGGATAATGGGTGTTAAAGTTCATGTACCAGACAGAGCCAGTCAGGCGTAAGTCATGGGGGTTATCGCCCGTTCCACCGCGCTCCTCCCCGTCAATAACCACAACCACCGCACCTACGGCGTCCTGAAAGAAACCGTGCCAGTAATTTTCGCCGCTCTTCTGGAACCAGATATTGTGGCGTACGTCTTTAGATGAATAGTTGTCCGACTTGGGATCTTTGGTTTGCTGGTAAACAACGGACTCTTGGCCATCTTCAATAAAAGAGATCTTAATATAGCCGCCGTAGCCCGAGCCCATCTTGGTTAGTCCCAAGCTCATCTTCGCAGAACCGGACTTATATTTATAAGCGGGAACGTTGCCAAGATAGCCGTTAAGATCTCTTTCAGAGATGGGGTTGCCTTGATCATTCACTAGAAGCACGGAGCTTGAAGTGGGAATGGTGGGCTCTTCACCTTTGTCAGGGTCAAAAGCTGGAACCTCATGATCCTGTTCAACGATGGCGCGTTTCGCACAGCCTTGAACCAGGGCCACTGCCAGTAAAATGGTGAGATACCTTAGAGCTTTCATAAAAGCCTCCTCCGTCACCTTTCCTTATTGCGAGGCTTGTGCCTAAGGGGCCTTAACAGCCAAGGTGCTGAAATTGCTACATTTTCAACGAAAACTGTCTCATAAGGTGACACCGATAATTCTTTCAGGGTGCCGCGTTCGGTCACTTCGCGCCCAAAAGCGGCCTCCCTCATCTCACCCACCCCGCCCCATTCTGAGACACCCCGGGGACGGAGCTTCAACTCCTGGGGGACGGAGCTTCAACCTGGGGGACGGAGCCTGAACCTGGGGACGGAGCTTCAACCTGGGGGACGGAGCTTCAACCTGGGGGACGGAGCTTCAACCTGGGGGACGGAGCTTCA
>CAYRIE010000080.1:0-2012 GCA_964424215.1 uncultured Pseudobdellovibrionaceae bacterium | reverse complement strand
ACCTGGGGGACGGAGCCTGAACCTGGGGGACGGAGCCCCAAGAGGCCCCCGTTTTCGAATATTTTTGGGGCGACTCAAATTAGCCTGTCAAGATCTCGATAAAAGTACCGATAAAGCTTCAGGAAGGAGTCTACCTATATGTCCACAATCACCACTTGGATCGTGATCGGCTCAGCGCTGTTTTTCGCTATGCGCGTGATCGTCGCATAGGCCTATTTAAAGATTAAGTTGAGCCTGACTGCTCCTCGTGGAGCCGGAGAGTTCAAATCCCGGGTAATAGATCTTAAGGATTTCGGTGCTGCTTTTACCTTGATCAGCCCACGCCTTGCTGCCGTACTGGCAAAGTCCAACTCCGTGCCCATGGCCCGTCCCCACAAATTCAAACCCGTCCTTCACCCGCTGGGCAGTAAAGCGAGTGCTTTTGAGCCGGCCGTACCCCAAGGACCTCCGAACCTCCTCAGGCTTCAGGTCCACCTCTAAGCCTGAAGCCAGTAGCACCCCAACCTCCGTTAACCTCCCTGAAGGAGCGCGGGAGACGGTGTTTACTTCTGCTATCTTCTCACCCCTCACAGCACCCGAAAGTTTGGCCGAGATTTCATCCTCTGAGATTTGGAAGGACCAGCGTGAGGGAGAGTGATGGGAGCAGCGAATCGGCGCTGCCGGATCTTGCTGATTCCAAACCCAAGGGGTCTTCTCGGTAGAGCCGCCGCAGTCGGCATGATAAAAAATCGAAGCCACACGCCCGTCCGGACTTCGCAGAAGTTGCCCACGTGTGGCCTGAACAATCCGATCTAGCTTCGCTTGCAGGTGAGCCGGCACGGGCTGCCACTTAAACACCTGATCCTGCACACTCGCATGCACGTGATAACTTTGACCTCTGCGCTTTTCAATTTGATAAACCGCGTAGGTTCGGATCGCAATGGCCTGAGCTTTCAGAGCCTCTTCGTGCCACGATAAAGACATTTCATGGGGGAGAACTCTCTTTACATAGTCCTCCATCTCCACATGATAAATCGCCTGAAGCCGCGCCTTACCCGCGAGAAAGTCCATGCGCTCAGGCATCGTAACACCGGCGATGGAGAAGCCAGCTCCCCACAGACTAACCTTATGAACTGTTAAGGAGCCGCCGGGATGACTGATCTTAAGATCGGACCCCATAAGCTGGACAGTTAAAGTCCCAGGCGGAAAAGACAGCCGCCTTGAGGAGGTCCCTTTAAAAACCTCAACGCCCAAACCGTGGTGCTGGATGGCTACAGAGGCCCCCCCTAGCACCTTCATGACTTTAATACTTAAAGAAGAGGGCCTTAGATCCGGTAGCTCTTTTTCACCCCTTTCATAGGGCTTAAGGCCCAACTCTGGAGCAAAAGATGAGCTGGGCGCCGTCAGCGCTAAGCCACCATTTAGAAAAAATAAAGCCAGGAGTGTCCTGAAAAAACGTCCCAAACAGCCTCCATGCTGCGGTCCTTAAGGCGCCTCATCCACTGAAGCGCCACTGATAGAATCTCAGACCTTTTTATTCTTGCTAAAGGCCTCAGCAAGATCAAGGGGCATGGGGAAGATAATCGTCTTGGTGCCCTCGTCGGCAATCTCAGTGAGCGTTTGCATGTAGGCCAGCTGCAAACCAGAGGGAGACTCTGCCAGGGTTTGAGAGGCTTGGCTGAGCTTTTCAGCACGCTGAAGTTCACCTTCCGCGCTGATAACCTTAGCGCGCCGCTCCCGTTCCGCTTCGGCCTGCCGAGCCATCGCTCGCTGCATTTCCTTGGGAAGATCGATGTGCTTTAGTTCCACCGAGGTTATTTTGATACCCCAGGGCTCCGTCGCCTGATCAAGCATCACTTGAAGGCGCTGATTGATTTTATCTCGCTGAGCGAGAATTTCATCCATCTGAAATTGTCCGAGAATGGAGCGCAGAATCGTTTGAGCCAGCTGGCTTGTAGCGTAAAGGTAATCTTCTACTTGAACCACCGCAGCTTCAGGACCCACCACTCGAAAGTAAACGACGGCATTCACCT
>CAYRIE010000079.1:0-7530 GCA_964424215.1 uncultured Pseudobdellovibrionaceae bacterium | reverse complement strand
GATGGCGAGCCTTAAGAACGGCGAGGTGAAAACTGCCCTTCAGTCCTAAGCATCCGGGGTGGGGCAGCGATATCCTGATGGCGAGGGTTAAGAACGGCGAGCCGAAAACTGCCCTTCAGTCCTAAAAGATCTTCATCTGCCCCATAGTCCATATAGAGCGCACAGAGCATCAAATAGACCGAGGTTTTATCCGATAAGTCTTAGGATGAAGCGCATTCTTTTAGTCGATGACGACACCGACATGTTAAGGCTCGGCAGGTCCCTGTTAACGGAAGTAGGTCTTTTTGTTGAGACCTGCGATTCCGTGGTGATGGCGCTCGATAAGGTTCGCCAAGAGCCGGGCTTTGATCTGATTCTTTGTGACGCCAAAATGCCCCGCCTTTCAGGTTATGACTTAATCCTCACTTTAAAGAGGGACCGCAGGTACGGGCGCATTCCCGTGGCGATGCTCAGTGGGAAAAAAGAAAAAGAAGACATCCGCCAGGCCATTGAGATCGGCGTGGAAGATTACATCATCAAACCCATCAGTCCCTCAGATTTTGTGAAACGGGTGACTGAGATTTTAGAGCGCAACGAGAAGTCAGGTAGCTTTAAGCTCCCCCACATCGTGCGGCTTAAGGCGCCTGAGCGCGCAACTGCCACCTTGGCCCTTGAGATTTTATCGCTTCATGAAAAGGGGGCCACTTTAAAAAGTCCCCAGTTTTTAGATGACGGCCTGGTGCTATGGGTGGGCTGCCACTTCTTAAGAGAGATCGGATTGCACTCCCCGCAGATGAAAGTGAAAGGCTCGCGGCTGGCTACAGCTCAGGGCTCTGAGGAGAGCTGGGTCGTTCAAGCCACTTTTGAAAACCTTAAACCTCAAGAAGAGGAGCGGCTCAAAGACTGGCTCTCCGATCCAGTAAAGCTTAGCAAAAAGGCTGCTTAAGACCAGCTGACACCAGTGCTGGTTAAAAGGAAGAGCTAGTTAAAAGGAAGAGCTAGTTAAAGGGAAGTGCTAGTTAAAGGGAAGAGCTAGTTAAAGGGAAAAAAGGAACAAAGTGCGTATCCTATTAGCTGAAGACGATGAGAACATTCGCACGATTTTGCAGCTCATTTTAGAGCGCACGGGCGGCCATCAAGTCACCACAGCCTCTGATGGCGAAGACGCTCTTCAAAAAGCTCTGAGCCTTCCTTTGGATCTAATTCTTTTAGACGGGGTGATGCCAAAACTCTCCGGCCTTCAAGTTTTTCGAAAACTCAGAAGTCAGGCTCCAGATCATCCGCCCGTTATATTTTTGTCAGCCAAGGTGGACACCCGCGAGATCCAGGAGTTCTTATCCCACGGCGCAGGCTACCTACAAAAGCCCTTTGACCCCCTCACCATCAGCGCCAAAATCGATGAGATCCTTAACTCCCTAAGGGAGGCCGCATGAAGCCCCCCCAAAAAGGTTCCAGGCTCCTTTTTCAGAAAGGTTCCAGGTTCCTTTTTTGCTTTTGCCCCAGCTGCTTACCACACTCTCCTGAAAGGGATGCGTCATGAGTCTTGAAGATGTTATGAAGGAGCTCCGTACCGAGTACTTAGACTCCATTGAGGGCAAATTCGGCATGTACCGCGAGATGTGTAAACTCAGAAGGGCTCATGAGCTTCAAGATGAATTTCACAAACTCAAAGGCACCGGCAGCACCTATGGCATCCCCGACATATCCCTTTTGGGCGAACAAGTTGAAACCCTCTTTATAGAATCTCCGAGATCGGGCCTAAGCGAGTTTGAAAAAGTCCTCACCCTCTTAGAAAGAATCATTTTTCACCAGCGCCAAGGTAAAGAGTACAGTCTCACCCAAGACCCCCTGGGCCAGGAGCTTCGAAACCTCGTAGAAGGCTTGTGACTTGAAAGATTTTTGGGAGGACTTGTTAGATTCTCATGTATCGCTCAAGTCCCAAAGGTGACAGCCCGAAAAAACTGTTTTAAAAAAAGGGCCTTTAAAGGAAGAGCAAATGCCCCTCACTCAGCTTGCAGAAATTCTCCAGCCCCATCAGATTAAAACATCTGCAGCTGATATTGAGCACTACGGCAGAGACTGGACCAAATTTCATAAAGTGAAGGCGAAGGGTGTGCTCTTTCCCTCCTCCACCGAGGAGGTTCAGGCCATCGTAAAGTGGGCGCGAAAGAGTCAGCAGAGCCTTGTGCCCTCAGGCGGGCGCACGGGTCTGAGCGGAGGAGCCGTAGCTACCAAAAACGAGTGGATTCTCTCACTTGAAAAGATGGACAAAATCTTATCTTTTAATGCCGTAGACCGCACGGCCCTGGCCCAAGCTGGCGTGATCACTCAAAACCTCCAGCAGTTTGCAGCGGATAAGGGCTACCTTTTTCCCGTGGACTTTGCCGCCACGGGCTCAAGCACCTTGGGGGGCATGGTGGCCACAAATGCCGGAGGGGTAAGGGTGTTAAAGTATGGGCTCACCCGAGACTGGATTGCGGGCCTTACTGTGGTGACGGGATCTGGTGAAATCCTGCATCTCAATCAAGGCTTAATCAAAAATGCCACAGGCTATGACCTGCGCCACCTGTTCATTGGCTCTGAAGGCACCCTGGGTTTTGTGACCGAAGCGGAAACACTTCTTACCACACCGCCCGCCTCCCCGCGCACCTTAATCCTTGCCCTCTCAGAGCTTAAGCAGGTGGAGCCGCTCTTTGTTCATTTTAGAGATCAGCATGATCTTTTAGCCTTTGAGCTTTTTTCCCATAGAGCCTTAGAATATGTTTTAAAGTCTCACCCCAAACTATCCTCCCCGCTGGCAGATCCGAGCGAGTACTACATCCTTCTTGAAATAGACGCGGGCGAAGAAGCTGCCCTCATGGACAGCTTTGAAAAGGCTTTAGAGGAGGGCTGGGTGCAAGACGGCGCCCTGGCTCAGTCGGATCAGCAGCGTGAACAGTTTTGGTCTTTAAGAGAGTTTATCTCTGAGTCCATTGCCCCTAAAAGCCCTTACAAAAACGACGTATCGGTTCGCATCTCTAAGGTTACCGAGTTCATTAGCTCCATGGAGTCTGTACTGCGCAAGCACTACCCCAATTACGAGGTGATTTGGTTCGGGCATATCGGCGATGGCAACTTGCACCTGAATATCCTAAAACCCGATGACCAAGGTGTTGATGAGTTTTATCAGGCCTGCCAAAAACTGGGGCAGACCCTCTTTGCTGAAATCGGCCGCCTAAAAGGCGCTATCTCAGCTGAACACGGAGTGGGCCTGATCAAAAAAGAGCATCTTCACCATTCAAGATCCCCAGCCGAGATCGAGCTGATGCGCGCCCTCAAATCCGCCTTCGACCCCGATGGCATTCTCAACCCCGGCAAAATCTTCTAGGCTTCTTTAGGACTACTGTTTCATGTGCGGTAAAATCTGGCGGTAGCGCCTTGAGATCGCATGAAAGATATCCTGATCGGGACACAGAATCTGCTCAGCCCCTCGGTAGCAGCGCTTGATGCCATCTGTTCCCACACGCTCCGTGAACACATACTTAGCAAAGTTAAACGGAGCCTTAGGCTGCTCAGATGAAACAGCTCTTACCATAGCTGCTGGATTTTGAGCTGCCGTACTTCTAGAGGTTTTAGACTTAAAAAGCCTTCCGAAAAAGTTAAACGCCTCATCTGCGAAATTTAACAGCTTGGCTTCACCCTTTGCTGTGGGCTCAGGACCTCGTTGTGAAGAAGAGGAGTTGTGATTGCCCCGTGAGCCCTGGGCAGCCCTTGGCTGGTAAGCCTGCAGCTGCCCTTGCCCCTTCACATCAGGAACACTGGGAACGGCAAAGCCTTTAAAGGGCTCACTCTTTGAAGCAAAGGCGCCGCCTGCTGCTCGATTAAACCCCCCATGGCCATTTGCAGTCCCTTGAAATGAGGAGGGTGAAGCTCGTGAAGGTGCTTTTAATGGATCAGTACTTGGGCTCTTTAAGCTTAACGCCTTTATTCTTTCACAGACGGGGTGAAAAAGCCCAGCCTGCTCACAGTGCCTTTGGCATTCAGGCGAGTCACCTGCCCTGGCGCAAGGGCCAAGCTCTGCAATCTCTTTTTTGCACCTGTTAGCGTTAGCTAAAACCTTCGTCGCCTCGGTGTGATTAAAAAGTCCTCGGCTAGCAAAGCTGAGCATATCACCATCGCACTCGTTAGCCTTTTGCCTTACGTTGTCAGCAAGGTGATCATCAATTCCCACGCTTTGCCTTTTGGCCTCAAAGCAGACGGAGACGCAGGTGCCTCGGGCCGCCCTACAAACACTCTCATAGTACACATTCAGTGACGTCATGGAGCTTGCGGCCTCTTCAAGAGCTTCGCACCTTTCAACTGGGTGAATGCCGTAGCGGGAGTCCCGCACCTTACTTAAGTAGTTGGCGTACTGCCCTGGTGCTACAATGTTAAGAGTTCTAAGCACGCTCTCTTTATCAGGCTGCTTTCTAGAAGAGCCGCATAGGCTCAAAGCCTTATGATAGTGGTCTGAGCATATCTGGTACTCTCGGTCCAGGGCGCGCCGCTCCTGGGGTGGCAGGGATGAAGCAGTTGGCGCACGGATAGCAGCCTGCTGCCGCACCGTTGGAGGAGTTGGGCGGGCACGGGCGGGAGCAAGCTCATTTCGTTCCACACTAATGGAGCTTTGGGGAAGAAGGGGAACGTTAAGGGTAGTCGGGTTTACACCTTCCGCCCCTTTCAGCTTTAGCTGATCGTCAATAAAATATTCCTCCCTACTGCCGACATAGAGGCAAGGATCTCCGTGTTGTCGGTTAGGCAAACACTGGACAACGTAATCGCCTTCGTATCTGTAACCATCTACCTCTTGAAGGGGAACTCTTTTGTCTTTGGGAACTCTACTTGAGTAAGTAGCAGCCTCATTCGGTTGAAGAGAGTATTGTTCTCTGATTCTCTCCTCTTGGAGTCTTTTCCAGGCTTGATAGGCCTCTTCGGTCCCAGCAGCGGACTTTCCCCCGCTGCTATTAGATCCTGAGTCTATCTGCTGGATGCTGGAGGCAAGGCCTCTCGCAGGCCTCGCATCTTCGGTTAGCCATGAAGAGTACCATTGCTTAAGCGGACTTTTTTCGGCGTAGTTGGAGGGACTATCAAAATGGAAAGTGAAATTTAAAAGTAAGAGCTCTTCACCATTGTAACTAGCGGGGTTGTAGTCAGAAAGTCTCAAGACTAAATTTCGGTCTGATTGAGATGACGCATCTTTACCACTCATGGGTGTAAAGATAAGCACTACAGCGAAAGCCATTAGCAGCCATTTGTGCGGCCGTTTGTGAATCAAAACAAAACTCCCAAGCTCGGGGTCTAGTTTTGTATCGGCCTGAAGCAAATTGGTTTAAAGAGAAAAAATATAAAATATTAAAGCGCTATCTTTTAAAAGCCCATGACTCAGCACCCTAGCCCAGTAGCACCTAGGCGTATCAATATGGGTCAATGGTCTCTCACCGAGGTCTGGGGAAGAACTCTTCAGAGAAGCGCTTGATATAATTCATCGAGCTGCCTGGGCTGAAAGGTCGAGTGAGAAGGTCCTGCGGGTAGTTGCCTGCAAGTTCTGCAGCATCGTCGGCCGCGAAATGATAATAATTTTCGATCACCTGATTTCCAACAACAAGGTGGGGATTGTTTCGTATGAAGCTATAGGCCGGCTCCATCAATGCTCCCTCTCCGATCCCTCTTACTGAATGCAATTGCTTCTCATAACGGCCGACATGCTCCCAAAAACTGCTCGTGTGCCGCTGAATGCCCGAGGTGAGAATTCCCAAATCGTTGCCGTATTTCGATATGAAGTACCGAATCTCAACTTCTTCAGCTCCCGCGTGATCGGCGCTTTCTGCGGCGATCATCCCGAAGCGAATAATGTATTTAGTAAGCTCCTCATCTGATTCTGGAGTAGGGGGCTCAGGCAACACTCTTTCGCCTGGCTTATGATGAAGTCGATCGAATAAGTAGTAATCTACCCCACTGTTGACGCCCATTTCCTTGAGTCGCTCGGTGTCCTTGATGGAGCGCTCTCTAGCTAAATGGACCATATGATGCAAAAGCTCGTGAATGATAGTGGTTCGGTTTGGGTTCTTTGGAAAGACTGACAGTGCGTAGTCTGCCAGGGGCCGAATCTGTCCGTTCCTCTCCATTTCGACAGGATGGAAGCCAAACTGGGGGGGATTCATAAAAGGTGCCACATAGCTTCCTAAAGTAAGGGTTCCTTGGGAATCCTTACTTTGATAGGCATTGTGCAGATTCAGAAACCTCCCGACCTTTTCTGCATAGAAGCTGTAGGACTCGCTATCCACAGGGTGTTGGACACTTACAAGTTGCCCACGCTCTTGGGGCTCTGGGATCCAGCTGTCATCCACAGCAGTGTCTGTTGCAATGACGATTAAAAGCTTAGGGAACTTTTCATAAATTCTCTGGATAATGCGGCTATTGTCATAGATAAACACACCGCGAACTTCGTCATAAACAACGTACTTAAGCTTCTGAAGATCCTCTTTTGAAAAATAAAGCCTTGGCTCAGGCCCGCAGGGCTCACCCCGCTGAGGAGCTACGCCCTGCATATTTTTATAATCGCAGGTGAACAGCACACGGCCGTGCTCTTCACTCCATTCCACAGTCTCTGTGTGACCCGGAAGGTAGAGGATATGGTCGTCAGTGCCAAAGCTAAACCCAGCCTGGGGTGTCAGACATAAAATGAAAGCGCACAGATGAAAGCAGTTCCTCCTCGCGCGGCTCAATAAACCCAATTCACATAAAGTTACTGCGAGAGTGAACAGTGGTGTCACTGCGCCCTCCTTGGAAAGAACTCCTCCGAGAACCTTTTGAGGTAGGTCATGGAGCCACCGGGGCTGAAAGGCCGGATTAGAAGATCCTGCGGGTAATTACCAGCAAGCTCCGCAGCATCGTCCGCCGCGAAATGATAATAATTTTCGATCACCTGATTTCCCACAACGAGGTGAGGACTACTTCGTATGAAGCTATAAGCCGGCTCCATCAATGCTCCTTCTCCGACCCCTCTTACTGAATGCAATAGCTTCTCATAAATGTCGACATGCTTCCAAAAACTGTTCGTATGCCTCTGGATGCCTGAGGTGAGGATTCCCAAATCCTTGCCGTACTTGGAAATGAAGTACCGAATCTCGACTTCCTCAGCACCCTGTTGATCAGTGGATTCTATGGTGGTCCTGGCAAAATGGATAATGTAGTTCGTCAGCTCCTCGTCTGATTCTGGAATCGGAGGTTCGGGCAATATTCTTTCACCTGGCTTGCGGTGAAGCCTATCAAATAGGTAAACATCTAACCCACCGTTGACGCCCATTTCCTTGAGCCGCCCCGGATCCTTGATGGAGCGTTCTCTCGCCAAAAAAATCATGTGATGCAAAAGCTCATGGATTATCGTAGTGCGGTTTGGATTTCTGGGAAAGACAGCTAATGCGTAGTCTGCTAGGGGCCGGCTCTGGCCGTTCCGCTCCATTTCGACAGGTTGAAAGCCAAACTGAGGCGGATTCATAAAAGGCACCACATAGCTCCCTAAAACAATTCCTT
>CAYRIE010000078.1:0-7531 GCA_964424215.1 uncultured Pseudobdellovibrionaceae bacterium | reverse complement strand
GTGACCATTCCGCCCAAGGTGGGCTTGGGCACTTCCTTTTGCAGTGATGAAGTTGAGGCCTGCTTCCAGCCAGCTACCCCGTGGGCCTGCGGCTCGGGCGCTGGCATTGCGGCTGGCAAAGAGGCCGCTGCACGCACCTGCTGACCAGCACGGGGAAGTGCTAGGCTCTGCTGAGAGGCAGCGCCTGAGGAAACAAAGGATCTTACCGCGCGCCCTCTCAGCTCAGGCTCCGGCGGCGCAGGCAAGTTCTGGGCTGACGAAACGACCACGGGCTGGAAAGTCTCGGTGTTTAGCACCAGGGGCTTTAGCGTTCTATGATCAGGCGTCTGGTGCCAAGGTGTTGGTTCGGGCTCAAATTCCAAGTGAAGATCTGCAAGCGCCGCTAAAGCCGGCTTGTTGATCTCTATTTCAATAACAGCACCCGTGGTGAGAGTGCGAACCAAAAAAGGCGTGGAGGTCATTGGAAACAATGACACCGCCGCGACGCTCGCACTCAAAACTTTCAGTCCTAACCCGGATAGCTGCATGAGGATCCTTCTATAGATATAGATTCCTATGATCCACCAGAAGTGGTCAATCCAGCGCCCTTAAGCTTAGTCCAAGGGTCAGTTCCCCTTGGGGATTTTTTGAGCATCCTTCATAAAGGTCTCTAGACCTTTGTCTGTGAGAGGGTGCTTGGAAATCTGACTCATCAGAGCAAAGGGGATGGTCACCGTGTCAGCTCCCATGAGTGCACACTCCAGAATGTGCATGGGATTGCGGATACTCGCGGCCAATACGTCCGTTGAGTAGTCATAGTTGTCAAAAATCTGGATAATCTGACTAGCCAAAGTGAGCCCCTCTTGGCCAATGTCATCAAGGCGTCCTAAAAACGGGGAAACCATGGTCGCGCCAGCTTTCGCGGCCAGCAGCGCCTGCAAAGGCGAGAAAATCAGGGTCACATTTGTTTTAATTCCTGACTTTGTTAACTCCTTAACCGCCTTTAAGCCCTCGTCACCCATAGGGATTTTCACAACAACGTTCACTGCGATCTCAGCTAACTTGCGGCCCTCGCTCACCATTCTCTCAGCATCCAGCGAGAGAACCTCTGCGGAGACGGGACCTGAGACCACTTTGCAGATCTCGGTAATGCACTCGACAAAAGGCCGGCCTGTTTTTGAAATGAGTGAAGGGTTGGTGGTCACCCCATCCAGCCAGCCTAGCGACTGGGCCAAACCAATTTCTTCAATGTTTGCAGAGTCCAAATAAAATTTCATGTGTGGCTCCCAGTGTGTCTAAGATTATGTGGATTCAAAATCAAGCAGACCCTCGGAACGGTCAAGAAACTTTACTCCGCTCAGGTCGCGATCCGCAAATTCCGCCAGGATTTCCCTTAGGGGGCGCTGTAAAATGGGATGCGTCAAATCGCCCGCAATTTCCACCGACGGCAACAGCCAGTACTTACTCTTATGCCAGTCGGGGTGAGGCAGGACCAAAGTAGGGTCAATCCTCACCAGCCCGCCCCAATTTAGCAGTAGCACCTCGCGCCAGTGGGGCCGCAAAAGACTGATTTCTTTTTTCAGCTCGGCCAACTGACCTGCTACACCGTCCGCTTGGACCGCACTGGCGAGCACGCAGAAGGAGACACACTGAAGTACCCGGTTCTGAGAGCGCACTTCGTGGCTGCCGATATAAAGTGATGAAATCTTTTTGAGCTTAAAAGTCCTGGAAAGTGACCTCAGTAGTTCCTTGAGTGCTTTACGCTCCAAACCTACTTCGCCACGAATGCCCAGCAGAAGATCATCTGAGGGCGGGTTCAAGCCTTGAGCCCCAACACATCCGCCATCTGATAAAGACCTGGCGCCTGAGATCTGAGCCAATCCGCCGCCACTAAGGCCCCTCGAGCAAACACTTTGCGGTTGAGGGCCTGATGCTCAAAGGTCAAAACTTCCTCTTCACACATGGCGTGGACTCGGTGAACACCAAAGATTCCACCTCCACGGATCGCAATAGCTGGACTTAGGGTCTGGCCCACCACCTTTTCCAGGGCCTCCTGTAACCACAACGCAGTTCCACTTGGCTTATCGACCTTTCGGATATGGTGAAATTCCTCGATTTGAAAGTCGGCATTCCTAAGAAGACCTAAGACCTTAAGAGACTCAGTAAGAATGGCCACGCCCAAACTCATATTGGGAGCCCACAAAATCGGAATGTGCTGACTAGCTTCCGCAAGGGCCTTCTTCTGGGACTCATCAAGGCCTGTCGTGCCCGACACCAAGGGAAGCCTTTGCTCTACGCACCACTGCAGAAGATCGGACCAAGCTGTGGGAAGAGAAAAATCAATTACGGCATCGACACTGCCGGCAAGCTTCTCAGGTAAAATCGTAGCAACGCGGCTCTCCCCGGGTAGGGCGCGGCTCGCCCGTCCAGCCACCAGCTGAAACTGCTCTGGATTCTCCTCGATGAGCTCACGGACCGCGCCGCCCATCCGGCCAGACCAGCCGCTTAAGAAAATGCCCAGCATCAGGATCCCACTCCCGCTTCGGCTAACAAGCTCTGCAGCTTCTTTTGAGTCTCTTCAGTGGCCGTCGTCAGCGGCAGCCTCATTTCAGCCGTCCGAATCACTCCCATCATCTGCAGAGCAGCTTTCACCGGGATGGGGTTGGACTCAATGTAAAGACCGTCCACAAGGGCACTGTGCTTTTTGTAATCTTTAAGCACGTTGGCGTCGCCGTCTCGAGCCCGCTGAACCCAGTCGGAAAACACACCCGGCAGAATGTTTGAGCCCACGGAGATCACTCCGTGTCCACCCTTGAGAATCAACTCAAGGCAGGTGCCGTCGTCTCCACTGGTGATCAAAAACCCCGGCCCCAGCTCGGCAATGAGTTTTTCCCCGAAGTCTAAATCTCCAGAGGCCTCTTTCACACCGATGATATTGGGCGTGGCGCTGAGGGTTTTAAAAGTGGGCAGATCGATTTTAGTGATCGTGCGTCCTGGAACGTTGTAGACGATCACGGGGATTCTAGATTTTTCGGCCGTCACACGGAAGTGCTCCACCAGACCCGTCTGGGTGGGCTTATTATAATAAGGCACCACCACGAGGGCCGCATCAGCGCCCATGGCGCCGGCTTGAATCGTGCGGTCCACTGTCACTCGCGTGCTGTTAGTGCCCGTTCCCAAAATGATAGGAACCTGACCGTCCACTTCAGCTTTGACCGTTTGAAAAACGCGCTCTTGCTCTTCTACGGTGAGAGTGGGGCTTTCACCTGTGGTGCCGTTCACTACAAATCCTTGTACCCCATGGTCCAACTGAAACTTGATCAGGTTTTTAAGCGACTGATAGTCTAGCTCCCCTTTGATAAAGGGGGTCACCAAAGCTGTGAAAACTCCCGTAAATTGCTTCAATTCAATATTTCCTTGTTAAGAAAAGCTTTAAAAATGATCGTAGCTGCTCCGCCAAGATAAGCTATCGACTGTTCTTTCTCAAAACGCACATTCAAAGTCCCACCAGGATTGGTGACAAAGGTTCTCTCTGCACTTCCCTGACTGTGCACAAGCCCTGCTGCCACAACGCCCGTTCCGCAAGACAACGTGAAGTTTTCTACCCCGCGCTCATAGGTCACTGCATTGAGCGAACCATCTTTGTTTCTTTGCATCAGGGTTACGTTGGCTCCCTCAGGTCCCAAGGCGGAGTGCCGGCGCAGACTGGCGATTTTAGGTTTTTGCTCGGATCTTACCGGCCATACGCTCATTTCGATAACTATATGGGGAACACCTACATTCACCAGATGCGCATCCATTGCTCCATGCATAAGCCCGATATCAAAGGGCTTAGCCTCAAAGGAGGGTACGGGCATGGTGACTTCCATATTCTGATCATCAGAGAGCTGCGCCTTCAGAAGCCCCACTTCAGTTTCAAAGCTGCAGCTGGGCTTTCCTGTGACATGCAGACAACCCCATAGACCCACGCAGCGGGCAGCGTTGCCGCACATGCTGGCCTGAGTGCCATCGCTGTTGAAAAACTCCCAGCCAAAGTCCCCATCTTTTTTAGGGGCTGTGATAAACACGGCACCATCTGCGCCGACGCCAAAGCGCCGAGTGCACAGCCGCTTTACCAAATCGCTACGGTTGTAGTTTTTCACGAAGGCTTGGCTGGTGGGCTCCCGCAAATCGATGATAATAAAATCATTCCCCGACCCTTCGACCTTCCAAAACACCACTTCAGAAAACTCTTCTATATTTTTCATCGCTTTCGGTCCTTTTTCTCATCGCTGTTTTTATCTGCTTCCGGAGTAGATTCCGTGTCACCGAACCTATCCACAGCACCTTCTGTAACATGCGGTTGAAGTGGTGGTAACGGGTCTCCTTTGACTCCGCACTGAACGGTGAAAAGTACAAGGGCTGCCACCAAGTTTAATTTAACGACTGACTTTATCATTTCTCTCTGATTCCTGCTGCGGCTCTATCAATTCTTTCACTTCAGGTACTTTCTGGCAAATGGCCGCCGGATATTTCGGCGCGGCGGCGCCGTAGCCGCAGTGCTGAAGGAACTGCCCGGCCAGCTCCTGCCTAGAGGCTCCCTCTCGCCGAGAGTCCAAGTAGAGTAGCTCTGGCCAGTCTCCAAACCGAGGCCCAAGCACAACCTGGGGGCCTTGAACCTCGCCCTCATCCAGAGTGTGGGCCGCGTAAATTAAACCAGCAAGTTCCTTAACTTTTAAAAAAGGCCCGTCCGAGTCCACCACCGCCTTAAGACCTTCCAGCTCCGGCCCGATGGAGAGCAGCCTAAGGTTTAAAAGATGGCTGGGTAAAAGGAGCGGGTACTCCTCCAGCATCTTCAGCACGAGAGGGCGAGCCTTCCCCTGCTCCTTGAGCTGCAGGTAAAGGCTCGTCATCTCCTGCAGCACCTTCGGATGATCAGGCTCGGTGAGGTTGGCGCGACTTAAAAGCTCAAGTGCCAAAACAGGAGAGGTGGCCCCAAGGGTTTTGGCGCGCTCAAAGTCATTTAAGGCTGCTTGGGTCTGAAATATCTCTAAAAGCTGCGGCGCCCATGTCAGTACGTGCGCCCGGACGGTTTCGTCGGGGCTCGTGATAAATAGCTCCCGCAAACGAGTGGCCACCTGGCCCCGCTCCCCGTCGGCGATCTTCGCCTTGAGAGCACCGAGCTCCTGCGCCCAGGGCCCAGCCATTGTAAGGGCCGGAATCCCCATAAGCAGAGTCAAGACTGCAATGAAGCGAATCATGGCCGCCCCGTCCTTTCCTAAGGCTCGTTCATATCAAAGATTGTGTGCCGCGCCCAATGGAAGTTTTACCAGGAAGGCTTAGCCTTGGAGGTCTTCCTCGTAAGAAGAGATCAGAACTTTCCGTGGTTTGGAGCCGTTGGCAGGTCCGAGCACTCCTTCGCGTTCAAAGATCTCTACCAGGCGTGCCGCCCGGGGATAACCCAGTCGGAATTTGCGCTGAAGAAGAGAGGCACTGACCTCTTTCATCGTGGCAGTCCATGCCAGGATCTCGTCGTATCTCTCGTCGTACTCTTCATCAAAGGAGTCAGGGTTTAAGCCCCCATCGGGCTCTAAAGACTCCAGGGCGCGCATGGCAGGGCCGTGAAACTCAGGCTCTCCCTGGTCACCCCAGAACTCAGTGATAGCTGAGATCTCCTCCTCAGAGAGCCAGGGCCCGTGATGCCGCTCAGGCTTAGCCACACCGGGAGCTAGAAAGAGCATATCTCCGCGGGCCAGAAGGCGCTCGGCGCCTGAGTCATCCAGGATGATCCTGGAGTCCATTTTGCTGGCCACCTTAAAACTGATGCGGCCGGGAATGTTGGTTTTAATAAGGCCTGTGACCACGTCCTTGCGAGGCGACTGCATGGCTAAAATCAAATGAATTCCGCAGGCTCTGGCCATCTGAGCCAATCTGACCACGAGCGATTCCACCTGGCCCTTGTCCACCGTCATCAAATCGCCAAACTCTTCGACCACAATAGCTATGTAGGGCAGCTCCTGAAAGTAGTACTGCTCATGTCCCCGGCCCTCATCTAAGGCGGAGTTTTCCTCTTCGTGTTTTTTGACCTCTTCTTCGTCAAAAGCCGCAACGATCTCGTTGAAGGCCTCAAGGCCTCGGGCGCCGAATTTAGACATCGACCGGTAGCGCTTTTCCATTTCTTGCACGGCCCATTTAAGCGCAGAAACAGCCTTAGGGGCGTCGTGAATGACCGGCATCAAAAGATGGGGAAGGCTGCTAAAAAGGCTCAGATCGACCTGTTTGGGGTCAATAAGAATCAACTTAAGGGTTTTAGGAGAGTGCCGGAAAATTAGCCCTGTCAAAAGCGAGACGACAAAGACTGACTTACCCGATCCGGTCGTACCTGCCACAAGCAGATGCGGCATCGTCCGAAGATCCACCACCCGCGTTTCTCCATCGGCCTGCCGGCCCAGAGCTAAGGGGAGTTTGGTTTTTTCATCCCAGAACTCTTCGCTGGCAACGATGTCTTTCAGATAAACGGTCTCGCGGTTTTGGTTGGCCGTCTCAATGCCAACCACGTCCCGCCCGGGAATGGGTGCAATGATTCGAACCGATTCACTGCTCAGAGCTAGCGACAAATCGTCGGCAAGCTCGGTGATCTTACTGATTTTAACATCCGAACGAGGGCGAAACTCAAACATCGTCACAGAGGGACCGGGTTTGATATCCGTAACTTCACCTGCGACATTAAACTGGGAGAGCTTATCCGTGAGGACGAGCGATTTGTTTTGGCACTCTTTTTCATCGACGCGGTAGCGACTGGCCGGTGGGTCCTCAAGAAGATGAAGATCTGGAAGCTTCCAGTTCTCCACCCGCCGAGCGACCTTGGACTTCATTTTAACTCGGCGCCTTTCCGTGGGCTCTGCAGCGGCCAGCGCCACTGGCGCCGGCACATCCTCTTTAAGCTCCATAGGCTTTGGGCGTTCCCATTTAGTGTCTATCCATTTGGGCTCTACCCTCTCCCTGGGGGCCCGAACAGGTTTTTCCCACTTGGGAAGCCTGATCTGCCGCACAAGGCCCAGAGCTCCCCCAGCAAGTCCACTCAGAAGCGCCATGGTACGGCTCCAAAGGGAGGAAAGGTGCACTTCCGTTAGAAATAAAAAGGAGACCATAAAGACGCACCACAAGATCAGACCTGCGCCCACGCGGTTGAAGGCGCCCACAAAGGAGCCGCTCACCAAGGTGCCAAGCCAGCCCCCTGTTTGCACCCCTTCTATAAGCGCCCATTCGGCGCCGTACAGTTGCAACAGCGCGGAGAAGTTCATCACCGCTGCCAGCAGAATCAGCCGATCGCGCCACTGGCTCTTGCGCGGCCGGGACCATTGGATCCAGGCGGTGCGAGTTAGAAGGACCACCGCGGCCCAGCTACCCACTCCAAAAATTTGATAAAGCAGGTCAGCGAGCACAGCGCCGACAAACCCGCAGTAATTTAGGATGTCGCCGCTGGAGCGAATGGAATTTAATGAGGGGTCAGAGGGGTTATAGCTTATGAGCGAGAGCCCTAAGAAAAGAGCTGCAAACACATAAAAAAGGC
>CAYRIE010000077.1:0-7636 GCA_964424215.1 uncultured Pseudobdellovibrionaceae bacterium | reverse complement strand
TGGGCCTGGGAAGTGGTCAAGGGAACCTTCTTAATGACGGTGGACAAAAGCTTGACCAACAATTTGGCTGAGAACTTTGGTGTAGCGCCCAGAAAGATCGAGCGCATCAACTATGTTGTTCAGACGAACCTTGTCCACCATAGCGCCTACGGCAAGTTCATCTTTAAGAACGAGTATGTCCGCTATTTCCGCATGGGGCTAACCGTGGGCGCGGGAATGATTGGCACGGGAGATAGATCCGAGTTCGTTCCCATTGTTGGAGCTAAAATGGAAGTTTACGGAGACAAGCGATTTTCTTGGGTCGCAGGTCTTCAGAATTACATCAGCCTGTACGATGGATTTGAAAATATTATGAGTGTTGATCTTTCCTCGACCTATTCGTTTTAGGAACCAATGAAAGCCACCTTACTTGCGTTCTTCATTGTATGTCTCCTTCCTTTGGATGCTCTTCCCAATGCCAAAGATGAAGTGCCGTGGACAGGGAAGATTCCTAACTTCGCTAATGAGCCCGAGCGCTGGAAAGACCTTGTCGACGATCTTTATAAGAAGGGTTACTACTACGGCGTCATCGATGCCTCTGAGCGCATGCTTAAGTTTTTCGAAGACAAGGAAACACTTGAGTATCTCTACGCCAAAATCATCGATACGGTGGATAAAGGCTACGTGCATTCGACTGTGCATCTTTTTGGACCCAGCCAAATTGAGCTTGAGGATCCGTACAGATCTCAGACCTATTATATTTACAAGGCTTTGATCAATTACGACCGGGGAACGGATAAATGGGCCGAAGCCTACTTAAAGAATGTGGATAAAGAGAAGTTCCCTAAATTTCGTTTTAGCCGGGCGCTGGCAGCTTACAGCGAAGACGACGTAGAGGACGCCTTCAAGAAGTACCAGGAAGTCCTGAGCTCAGTTGATGCAGATACTCCCCGGCCCCTGATTGTTAAGTCCATTCGCAACCTGGCCCGAATCCATTTCGAAAAGCGCGAATTTGAGAAGGCCAAAGACATCTATGAGAGCGTACTGTTGCGCCTCAACCCTATTCAACCCTCAGACTGGTTGGAAGCTGCGTGGACCAGGTACCGCCTAGGTGAGTATCCGGAAGTGCTCGGTCACCTGTACAATTTGGAGTCCGAGTCAGGCAAGGGCACCATCCATCTTGATAAGTACATCATGCGCGCCCTGTCCTACGTGTCCACTTGTGATATTGAAAACGTAAAGAAGGTTCACGCGAGTTTCGAAAAAGATCTGGGCGGGGTGGTCAGAGCCATTAAGCAAGGTAGAGCCATTACGCGCCATCCTGTGTGGAAGAATATCTACAACCCCGAGGCGCTTAAGTACCGAGAGAAGCATCAGATTCTTGATAGGCTTGTCAGTGAGCGCAAACAAATCAAAGCCCTCAAGCGGTCCAATAGGGCCCTGGCTTCTTACCTTTACGATTCAGCCATCGCTCGCACGCAAGTGGAAGCTAGGTACTTCCAGGAGCAAGCTGTTGAGTCCACCGCCAGAGAGGTGATCTATCTTTCAGAGAGTCTGAGATTTTTAGGCTTTCAGGCTCAGCGCGAGCGCTACAGCCCGCTCAAGGTGTTCAACCTTGACGACAAAGCTCCTACCATCGAGGAGGTGGAAGGTCAGCTCAAGATACGGTGGCCACAGTTTGGGGATTACTGGCGAGATGAAAGGCTTCTTCTCAAAGGAAAGCTGGTGGATCAGTGTTAAGAATTTGGTGGGCTTTGATTTTAGTGGCTCTGTTGGGAGCAGAACCTGCTCTCTCTCAAGAGGCGGAAGAGGAGCAGTTTCTTCCAAGACTTGAAGTCATGCAGGCCAATATCGAAAAGTCCGTTAAGGTCATTCGTGAGCAAATCACAGCTAACCAAACCGCTCCCTTCATCGCTGATCTTTACATGCAGCTGGGTGATCTTCTCACTCAGAACGCCAACGCTTACTACTATATCTTTATGGAGAGGGCGAAAAACTCTGACAGCTTAGATACGGCTGCTGTGGGAAAGTCCACGCCTATTGTTAACGCTCAGAAGGAAGCTGCTGCGATATATCAGCGGGTTCTGGACACCTTCCCCGACTTTGAAAAGCGAGTGGAGGTTCAGCACCGTCTAACGCTGCTTTACCATGACCTCCAGATGGACGCTTCGATGAAACAGATCGGCCATCAGCTGATGAAGGAGTTTCCAAAGCACAAGCAGTCTATGCAGGTGCGTGTGCTGATCGGCCAGACCGTCTTCAGAGAAGGCGAGTATGAACAGGCTCGGACCTACTTCATTCCTGCCTCTAAAAGTGATTTCCCCTATGAGAGGAACTCAGCAAAACTTCAGCTGGGTCTTTTAGAAATTCAAGAAGAGCGATTTCAGAGGGCTCTTGACTACTTTAAAGAAGTGGTCACAGATGACACCCTCGTGGAAGTGGCCGACGAGAGGGAGCAGTTTCTTTCAGGGCAAGTTGTGCAAGACAACCTCAAGCGTGAGGCTCTGACTAGCTCCGTGCGCGCCTACACTGAAGTCTATAAGAAAAAGGCCGATCCTCTAAAGTATTACTCCGACATTGCTCCCACAGAGGAGCTGTTCATTTTTGCAATTGAGAAGCTCTCGGCCCGGTACATCTTCATTGAGCGTTATGCCGAGGCGGTGGAGCTGCTGCGAGTTCTCAGTGAGAGCATGAGCGATCCTCAGAAGATCGTAAACATCTATAAGGATGCTCTAAGGTTGGTGCCACTGAACCAAAGAGTTCACCTTCCGCCCGATGAAGTTCAGTTTGTGATCGACAAGTTCGTCGACTGGCGCGCCTCCTACAACATAGATAGGTCGACACTCAAAGCGGCCACGATTTTCTTTGAAAGACAGTTGCGGGACATCGCTACCAGATCGCACGATTTGGGCAAGGCGGGAGATCTTACGGACTATAAGCGTGAGTATCTTGAAAAGTCCGATCGTCTCTACACACTCTATTTGGCTGTTTTTCCCCGCACCCCCTACACATTAAAGATGGCAATTAACTTAGGTGATGTTCATTACAGGCTTGGGAACTTTCTTAAAAGCGGTGAGTACTACGTAAGAGCCTTTAGGGGAGAGTTTGGTCCTAGTAAATCTCAGCCCTCGCTGCTTAAAAATGCCATGATCGCTCTTCAAAAGGATGAAGAAGAGTCCTTTTACGATCAGATGAGAGGCAGGGGGCTTCTGATCAGCTCCATTCATTCGCTCTTCAAGCTCGATCCCAGGCTTCGTCAAACAGATCGGCCCAACTTCCTTCTGGCCAAAGCTTACTATGATTTAGGTTATTACAGGCAGGGTCTCTCATCCCTTTACGAGTTCATTCAGAAGTTCCCTAAGTCCAAACTTTCCGCAGATGCGGGAGAGCTGATCCTGGACTACTTTAATATTCGGGATGATCTACCCAACCTCAACAGGTGGGCAGATAGACTCCTTGCTCTTAAAAATCCCAACCCGCAGTTTAACTCAAGGGTTAAAGCCATCAAGCTCGCTTCAGCGACCCGCCAGCTCGATCAGCAGATTCTGAAGAAAGGCTCCTACGATGCCTTTTCTGAAGGACGCAGCTATTTGAGCATGGCTGTTGAGATGAAGGGCACAGCGATGGCCGATATGGCGCTCTCTAGAGCCCTGAACATGAGTAAAGAAGAAGGTGATATCGACACATTCCTAAAGACCGCAAAAGCCATGGCTGCAAACGATCCGCAAAAGAGTGTGGTCATTCTTCAGTCCATGGCATCTGAGGCCTATAGGGTGGGGCGATTTAGCGAAGCTATCAGTTATTGGCAGGAGATCGCTAGGCTACCCAATGCGGACGCTGGCGCTAAAAGGGAGGCCGTTGCCTCAGCTCTTACCACGGCGGCTCTACTGAGGGATTATCCCCTCGTGGCCCAGTTGAGCGGGCGGGGAGCTGTGGAGCTTCCTCCAGGACTTCGCACCCAGATCCTGGGAAGTCTTGATGAGCCTGTGCGCTACTCGCCAGAGCTTCTGGAGTCCTTTTTGCAAAAAGATCTTACCGATGTTGAGTTCAGCCAGCTTGCTAAAAACCATTTTTCATTTCCGCAGCCTCTGAGGGGCAAGGTCAGCTCCCTGCTACAGGCCAAATGCAAAAGCAATCCGCAGCAGCAGGCTTGCCAATGGCACACTTTGGCATCTTTAAGTCAAAGAGCTGCTGCCTTCCGTGAATCTATCAGGAAAACGCCTGCAAGCTTTGATTACATGGAGCGTGAGGCTCAGAGTTTTTCAACTCTGCTTGAAAGCTTTCAGAGACTTCAGGGGACTTCAGACCCGGTCGTCGCTGTGGTGGTGAGTTTAAGAATTTCCGCTCTCTACAATCATTTTGCCGATTTCCTGGGACGGGTGGCGCAAAAGGCCCCAGAGGTGGCAGAGCTTCTTAACTCCAAAATTGATGAATCCCGAAAGGTGGCTCAGCAAGTGCTCAGGGGCTGCCGTGACATCATCTCTCAGTCGGGGCTAGTCTCTCCCGTGAACGCCTACTGCAATGCGGGCAAAGAGCCAAGCCTAGTTCAGGCGACTAGGTGGCCTGAAGGCTCCCTGGCCCGTCAGCCCAGCTCCAAAAGACCTGCCAGAAACAAAGACGTGCTCGATGCTCAAAAGAGCATATTTAAGAGTGAAGGCGATGACTCAGCTGAGCACCTTCTGGAGCTATCCTATCAGTACTATAAAAGCGGTCACTGGCCGCAGGCAGTCGCTTCCGCCTCCCATGGCATCTCCCAGTTTGGATCTCAAGAGGGAGCCTTTAAGGAAATTCTGGGCTGCAGCCTCGGTGAGATGAACTTTCTGAATGAGGCTAACTACCATTTGGATCAAGCTGAGCCCAGGTACTCGCTTCAGCGCCAGTGTCAGAGTAAAATCCGTCAAAAACTAAGGTCGCTATGAGACGGCTTTGGATCGTAGCGCTCTTATTTACAGTTGTTGGCGTGAAAGCTCAGGAAGAGGCTGCTGAGCAGTCTCAGGCAGCTCCCCCAGCAGAGGTTAAAGAGGCTCCTACGGATCAGCCTTTTCTGAGCACCTACCCTCATCTGGCTGAATTGGTTTTTGATGAACCTCATTCTGGATTCTATATTGGATTTGGTCTAAGTCCCGTAAGCTTCGTAAAGGATCAAGCCAAGATTTCTTTGAGCCTGCTTGAAGTTCATAACATCCAAAAGCATTACGAATGGGAGCTTATCAAATTCAATGTAGGAAGCTCCTTTGGAAGACCTAAACTTGCCGCCGCCAATGACTTTACCGTACGCACCTCTTTAAAGTGGCGCTGGACGGAGCTGTTCAGCTTGGGCCCTTTGGTGGGCTATGAGTTTCTTTCCTTTCCCCAAGTGGACTCGCGAACCACCAAAAACTCCTACGAAACTCCAATTGAGCCCTTCACCACCAGAGGCTTGATCTACGGATTTGCCCTCAACCAAAACTTTAAGTGGGGCGAGAACCGGCTTAAGATCGCTCAGGTCGTTTACAAACAGACCTACTCCACCACCGAAAACGGAGACGGCTGGCGCTACGTTTTTGAAGATCCCGCCATCAGCTCCGAGACCGAGATTCTGGCTCCCGGAACCGTCTTTGCCTTTGAACTTAGCTTCCTCTACTGAATTATAACGGTGTCTCAGCTTCGATACGTTTCACTTTGAGACATGTCGAAAGATCAGTCGCATGTTAAGAAGCTGGGTATTTATAGCACTCTTAACGGCTCCTAATGCTTCCCCCGTGGCCTTCGAATTGCACTCATAAATTGGAAGGCAACGCTGCTCAGATGACCGGGGGGGAAAATGGCAGTGCAAATCCGCACAAACGGATTCAGATTATGGGGTGTTCTGGGACAACTTTCAGTTGTTCTGGGCCTTACTGCCTGCAACCAAAACCTTCCCCTGGATCACCTCAGTCAGAAGCTCACCTCAGAAATCCCCAGCTTGAATATTGAGGCAGATTTTTGCACCACTCCTGATTACGAAAAAGAAACTCACCTGAAAATGGTGGTGGTTTTAGATAAATCTGGTAGCAACGTTGAGAATTACGAGATGGCTCCGGACGGAATGCCTCTGGTGGTGGGTGGCAGCATCAATATTTCACCTGAATTTGCCACGGACCCAACAGGGGAGATGAGATACGGACGGGCTAGCGATCCTGGGACCTTTTTGAACTACCTGGATCAACTAGAGCAGGACCCCTTGGATCCTCGGCACCACTTCGCACTCGTTGAGTTTAGCACCCGGGCCTCGACCTATCCTTTGGGCGCCCAAGGCTTTACCTCAGACATCGAAGACTTTAAAAATGAAATTCAGCATCGCGCCGAGCAAAACGGCGGCACTCCCAACGATGAAGGCTCTACCAACTACCTGGACGCGCTCGATTCTGTCTACAGTATTGTCAGCAATGACATCCAAATGAACAAAGATTGTGCCAGAAAAGATCCTAGCTCAGCTCCTACGGCTCATTGTCCACGGCCCGGAGAGGTGGTAGCTCCATCCTATGTTGTCGTTTTCATGAGCGATGGCTCTCCTGTTATTGAGATTAGAGGAGTAGGGGTCGATAGAGACACGGGCGAGATCATTGTTAGAGGACGCATTGAAATCGTAAAGCAGTCATCTGTAGATATTCTAGCCAAAACAGCTGCCATTCAGGCGCTCGGATCTGACAGGAAATTTGTTGAGAGCATCAACCTTTTCACTATCTATTATCACCATCCCACCAACATCGAAATCCCAGCTGGCGAGCTTCTCGCCGAGATGGCCGATGTGGGTGAGGGGATTTTTTATGATGTCGCAACTGGCGAGAGCATTGATTACAACAGATTTGAGCCGCCCAAAAAGCTAGTTCGGGAAGAGCTCGAAGAGGTTTATGTAACCAACCAGTCTGTAGTTTGGTGGGAAGACGGGCAGCTTTATCCTGACACCGACCATGACGGCCTACCTGACTACATCGAGCGGCAGGTGGGTTTAAATCCTGAGCGTGCCAGTAGCCTTGGGGACGGCATAGGTGATTTAGTACGCTACCGTGCTGTCCTTCCGCGAAACCTTAGCGCTAGCGACATTCGCAACCTTTGCACCAGCGTTCCCATACAGTTTGTGGGCGGCCAGTCCACCTACCGCGCCTCTGATATCAGCGGCCTGAACGACTGTGAGAAAATTCTTTTGAACAACTCAGCCGGCATTGGCCTGGCAGATTCCAACTTCGATCTCATCCCTGATGGATTGCAGTTTCGCAACAATGTGGCCTTTCAGGTGGGAACCACGCCCGCCATCCATCAGATTCTTAATGACGGCCTGACTCTCGCTTATAAAATGAGCCACTCCCTTCCTACCGCTGTGCCCTTCAATAAACTCAGGGGAGTGAAGCCATCAAAATACTTCCTTAACAGAACTAAATCCACAGCCGAAGAGGGAACTTGCTACAACTTGAAAGTAACAGATCTACCTTTTCTTGGTGGTGAAAATCGCATCCGCTTGGATTTGGTCCTAAAGAACGAGCTAGAGAGGGAGAACTACATTTATAGAGCGACTGAGCAAGTTCTCCCACCTGATGTGATCGACTTCACCTTCCCAACTGAGATCGAGTGGCAGCAATGATCAGTTCAAAAAAGCTCGCCCTCCTCAGCTCTATTTGTTTTGCCGTTGGTTGCTCCG
>CAYRIE010000076.1:0-7639 GCA_964424215.1 uncultured Pseudobdellovibrionaceae bacterium | reverse complement strand
GATCACCATCGACGAGTCCAGCGTTGAGAGCGTTGCGATCCGGTCTGCCCTGACTTGTAAGTCTAAGCGCGGAGTGTGTGTGAAGTGTTACGGCCGCGACCTTTCTCGCGGCAGCATGGTTAACCTTGGTGAGACCGTCGGCATCATCGCCGCTCAGTCCATCGGGGAGCCCGGCACGCAGCTTACGATGAGAACCTTCCACCTTGGTGGAACAGCCTCACGTGCAGTTGAGCAGTCGGTTCACACCAGCCGCTACGATGGCACCATTAAGTTCAACAAACTTCAGTACGTTGAAAACCGCAACGGCACTCTGACCATCATGAACCGTAACGGGGAAGTGATTGTTGTAGATGCCAACGGCAGAGAGCGTGAAAAGTTCACCCTCGTTTACGGCGCAACTTTGAAATTCAAAGAAGGCGATTCTATCAAAAAAGGTGACATTCTGGTGGAGTGGGATCCCTACGCCAACCCGATCGTGGCCGACGTATCTGCCTTCATTAAGTTCCAAGACATCGAAGAGGGCGTCACCATGAGCGAGCAGGTCGACCCTGTGACAGGCTTTGCATCTAAGGTGATCACGGAATCTAAGTCTTCTGACGTAAAGCCGACCATCTTCCTAGTGGATGAAGAGGGCAACGAAATCACACTGGCTGGCAGAAACCAATCTGCTAGGTACGTCATTCCTGTGGGTGCACAGCTTCTGGTACAACACGGCCAGCAGGTGCACGCAGGTGACATGATGGCCAAGATTCACCGTGAGACCTCAAAAACTCGCGACATCACAGGTGGTCTGCCTCGGGTTGCCGAACTCTTTGAAGCTCGTAAGCCCAAAGAAGCTGCGATCATCTCTGAGATCGAAGGCTACGTATCCTTTGGTAAGGACGTAAAGGGTAAGCAGAAGGTGATCGTCACGCCCGAGATCGGCGAACAAAAAGAATACTTGATCCCCAAGGGCAAGCACGTGTCGGTAAGGGACGGCGAGTACGTACAAGCAGGGGAAGCCCTGATGGACGGACCCACCAACCCCCACGACATCTTGGCTGTTCTAGGTGACAAGGAGCTTGCAGCTTACCTGGTCAACGAGATCCAGGAAGTTTACCGTCTCCAAGGTGTGGGCATTAACGATAAGCACATTGAAGTGATCGTGCGCCAGATGCTCCGAAAGGTGCGTGTGGCAGATGCTGGCGACTCTAAGTTCCTGATAGGGGAGCAGGTGGAGCGCACGGTGTTTGATGAAGAGAACGAGCGTGTGGCTCAAGAGGGCAGCCAGCTGGCCATTGCAGAGCCCCTTCTTCTTGGGATCACCAAAGTATCTCTCAGCACGGAAAGCTGGATTTCGGCGGCTTCCTTCCAGGAAACCACCAAGGTCCTCACCGATGCTGCAGTTCACTCCAAAACGGATTATCTGCGAGGCCTCAAAGAGAACATCATCATGGGTCGCCTGATTCCCGCCGGAACAGGGCTGCCGACCTACAAGCGCTGGAAGATCAACGTTGCGGAGCAGCCCTCAGAGCGGCCCGCAGCCCTTCCGGGGATGGTCTCTGTCAGTGGTTCAGGCGCTCACGCCTACTAGGCGGGGGGCCTCTGAGGTGCCCCCTTTAAAAGGGGGCTCTTTAGCAGGATAAAAAGGGTGGGGTCATGGGGCCCTTCCAGTAGAATTCATAAGAAGCCCATTCCGCAGTTGACGAAAAGGGCTTAACAAAGTAGTTTCGGCCGCCTGAATCGTATAATTTGGCGGCTTTTAAAGAGGTAATGATGCCAACCATTAATCAGTTGATCCGTCGAGAGCGAGTTGTACAGAAAACTCGCACCAGCTCTCCAGCCCTGAAGGGCTGCCCGCAAAGACGTGGGGTGTGCACTAGGGTTTACACAACAACTCCTAAGAAGCCGAACTCGGCCCTTAGAAAAGTGGCCAAAGTGCGACTTTCCAGTGGATATGAAGTTATCTCCTACATCCCTGGCATCGGCCACAACTTGCAAGAGCACTCAGTAGTTCTTATTCGCGGTGGCCGGGTGAAAGATCTTCCAGGATGTCGTTACCACATTGTTCGAGGCGTGCTCGACACTCAAGGCGTTCAGAACCGCCTTCGCAGTCGTTCCAAGTACGGCACCAAGAAGCCTAAGAGTTAATTTTTAAGAGGGAATGTAAGGTATGTCACGTCGCCGCAGCAGTTACAAAAGAGAGATCGCTCCCGATCCTATTTTCAATGACCTCGTTATCGCCAAGTTCATCACCAAGGTGATGATGCATGGAAAAAAGAGCACAGCCCAAAAGATCGTTTACGGTGCCTTGGACGAGATCCAAAGCAAAACGGGCGAAGACTCCATGACTGTATTTAAAAAGGCCATCGAAAACGTAAAGCCTCAACTGGAAGTGCGCTCACGCCGTGTGGGTGGTGCCACTTACCAAGTCCCTGTTGATGTTCGCCCCACGCGTCGCCTGACCCTGGCCATGCGTTGGATTGTAGACTACGCCCGCGATCGCGGCGAAAAGTCCATGTCCCAGCGTATTGCAGCCGAACTTCTGGATGCCTACAACAACCGCGGCAACTCCATCAAGAAGAAGGAAGACGTTCACCGCATGGCAGATGCGAATAAGGCGTTCTCCCACTACAACTGGTAAGCCAAAAACACTTTTGAATTTCCTCATGGCCTTGCTCGTGCGGCGTACGTTAAGTGCGCCTACTTGCTTGGCTCCCTTGAGCCTTGTCTGCCCGCCACTTATTTTGAGCTTTGCTCACGGTTTGCGTAGATTGAGTGCACATCCCAATTGTCCTCGCCATCGGCAAAGAGAGTTGCGCCGCCCTCATAGGTTCCATTGCTAAGCGAGCGGGATACTGATATTTTCTGAGGTCTTATGGCTGATCACAGTGAGACCCTCAGACAGACCCGAAACATCGGCATCATGGCCCATATTGACGCCGGTAAAACCACCACCACCGAGCGTATTCTCTACTATTCGGGCAAAAGCCACAAAATCGGTGAGGTCCACGACGGCGCAGCCACCATGGACTGGATGGAGCAGGAGCAAGAGCGTGGGATCACCATCAGCTCAGCTGCTACGCAGACCTTCTGGAAAGATCACCGCATCAATATCATCGACACTCCGGGACACGTGGATTTCACCTTGGAGGTGGAAAGATCCTTAAGGGTTCTGGACGGCGCAGTGGCCGTCTTTGACGGCGTCAACGGAGTTGAGCCCCAAACAGAAACCGTCTGGCGCCAAGCCGACAAGTACGATGTTCCGAGGATCTGTTTTGTGAACAAGATGGACCGCATCGGCGCAGACTTTCTAGCCTCTGTTGAATCTATTCGCGACAAACTCAAAGCCAACCCCGTGCCGCTTCAGCTTCCCATCGGCAGCGAAAGCGACTTCGTGGGAGTGGTGGACCTGATTACAATGAAAGCGATGATTTGGCGAGGAGACGGCCTTGGCGAATCCTTTGAGACCACCGAAGTGCCAGAAAACCTCAAAGAGGAGGCCACCAAGTACCGCGAGCAGCTGGTGGAGCGAGCTGCCGAGATGGACGAGGAGCTAGCAGATCTTTTCCTTATGGGCGAGAAGATTCCAGAGGCGCGCCTGAAGCAGGCTCTTCGCAAAGGCTGCATGGACCAAAAAATCACCTTGGTCCTTTGCGGCTCAGCTTTTAAGAACAAAGGCGTTCAGCCACTCCTAGATGCTGTCCTTGATTATCTGCCAAGTCCTTTGGACATTCCGCCCATTCAAGGACGAAGCCCAAAGGATGAATCTCAGCTTATTGAGTGTCCCACAGATGAAAAGGCCCCGCTTGCAGCTCTGGCCTTTAAGCTTGCGGGCGACTCCTTTGCGGGGAACCTAACCTATATCAGAGTGTACTCAGGCAAAATGGAAACAGGTCAGCAGTACCTCAATCCTCGTGAGAACAAAAAAGAGCGCGTTGCTAAAATCTTTCTTATGCACTCAAACTCCCGCAATGAAGTTAAAGAACTTAAGGCCGGCGAGATCGGCGCTGTCGTGGGCCTAAAGTTTACGGTGACTGGCGATACGCTCTGCTCCTTTCATAAGCCGGTGGTGCTAGAGAAAATTCAGTTTCCAGAGCCCGTGATCTCTGTGGCTATTGAGGCTAAGTCCAGCGCCGATCAGGCCAAAATGATGGAAGGGCTTGAAAAGCTCGTAAGAGAAGATCCCTCAAGCAGTCTCAGGGTCGATAGTGAAACCGGCCAGCTACTTTTATCCGGTATGGGAGAGCTGCACCTAGAGATCCTGGTAGATAGGCTCTTTCGTGAACACAAAGTTAAAGCCAACGTGGGGAAACCCCAGGTTACCTACCGCGAAACCATCGTTTCAAAAGCTTCAGGCAATTCAAGATTTGAGCGCGACATCAATGGCAAGCTCACAAAGGCTGAAGTTTCCGTAGAAGTTCAGCCGCTGGGCCGGGGAGAGGGACTTAAGGTTCGTTGGAATCTGGCCAAGGGTGTGGAAATCCCTGAGGACTTCCGGGAGGCCATCGAGGTGGGCGTGCGTGAGTCTATGGACAACGGTGTTCTTGCTGGCTACCAGATGGTCGACATGGACGCTGTGATCACACGTCTTGATTTCGAAGAGGAGTCGGCTTCGGATCTAGCCTTTAAGGTGGCTGCAGCCGGCGCCGTGCGAGACGCACTCTCTAAGGCCAAACCGCAGCTGATGGAGCCAATGTTCAAAATGGAAGTGCTGGTTCCCGATGACTTTATGGGAAGCGTGATCGGTGATCTGAACGCCCGCAGGGGAAAGGTTCAGTCCATGTCTGCCAAAGGCCACCTTCAGTCCATAAGAGCCGAAGTTCCTCTAGCTAGCCTTTTTGGCTACGCTACGGACCTTCGCTCCCTCACCCAGGGCCGCGGCACTTTCTTTATGGAGTTTCAAGAGTACGCGCCAACTCCCCCCAAAGTTACCACTGAGGTTTTGGAGCGGATCGGGCGCTAACTTTCCACTCTGCGTTATGCGCGGGATTGCTAGGCCCTACTCAGCCGACTCCGCATCGATGGCCTCAAGAAGCCTCTCTAGAGTGCCCTTAAAGCCGCTAGCAATATCGCGGTCGGTGATCGCAAAGGGGATGTCAGGATGCACGCCTTCGTTTTCCACCCACCAGGGCTCCTGAGATGTGCCGCGGTTGCGAACCATCAGGCTCGTTGTCAGGCTGGTCGAAAAGACCGTAGCTCCGGCGCGCCAGAAGTTATAGCTATTAACCGTCCCTCCGGCACCCGCTGTGCGAACTCCCACAAGCTTGGCACGACCGAGGTCTTGCAGAACGGCTGGCGTGGCATCACCACCTGAGAAGTCCAAATCATTGATCCACATATACACGGGCTTGGTGTAGCCCACGCGCCAATCAAAGATGTCCACTCCCAGATAGTTAAGAAGCCAGCGGTAAAGGCTTGATGTGATAGCAGCTGATTGAGGGTCGCCCAAAAGGTCCCAGACTGCGCGGTCCGTTGTCAGCTCTGCAAACTCCGACAACCTGGAAAGTGAAATCGGCTCGGTCAGGCCCAGCTCATCCTCAAACATGGAGGCGGACCTTGCCTCCTGTTGGTAATCAGGATCCAGAACTCGGTAGATTTTTTTCTTATCCTCATCAAAGCCCCTAAGTAGGCGGTGAACTTCCTTTTCATCCAGAAGCTGCCCCTTAAAAAGACCCCGATCTTTCGGACGAGTTGTCGCCACTTGCTCGACTGCGTGAAGCAGCTGGGGCATCTGCTGCAGGAACTGGCTTGTGGGGCGAACAGCAAACTTCATATGACGGTCGTGATCGTACTTACCTGTGAACCCTTTAATCAAAAGGTCACTAAAGAACACGTAGCCGCCAGGGTTATTGATCTGATCCAAGATCAGGTAATCAGAGTTTTGCTCCAGCTGGCCCAAATAGTAGCGGACTGCAAACTGGATCGTTGCGACGTTTTCGACGTTATAGGACGGGATCCTAAGGTAGCCCACTCTTTTGCCATCGCGCTCAAAGGTTCCTGCAAAAAAGCTCGAGGAGTTCAAAAGTCCGCGGAACAGTCTTGGCGGCTGAATACGTTTGAAATTTTTGGGTAGCTCAACCAGCGGCTCATAATGGCCGATGTTGATCGCGCCGTCAGCTAATCCCTCTTGCGAGACCACCTCTTGATTTTCATTCAGTTGGGGCTCGGTAAAGGAATACTTTTGCGCCTCAGACCCTAAGTTGAAGAGATCATGAAGTGAGGTGGTGATTTTTTGAGCCTGGGCTGCCGCCGGGTGACGGGGCAGATCCACTGTTAAAAATTTCTCAAGGGCACGGTAGTTGGGATTAAGCCTTACCGCCAGATCCTGGGCCGAGCCGGTAACAACTTGAACGGCCTGTTTAAGCTTGTGGTAGTAGGTTTGCGGCTTCGAGGCTAGGGGCATCTCCACCGTGGTGTCATCCGTGGGAACATAGATCCTATTAGGATCGTAGGGGCTCAGCCCATCGGGGTAGCGAACCGTCTGACCGTCTTTTTCAAAAACGTAGTTTACAAAGCTATAGCCCGAAGAGAAGTAGGGCACCGCTAACTCGTAAGTGCCGCCATCGCCCATCTGACGCTTTAAGGTCAGCTTTAAAGTCATATCAGGACCGAGCCATCTTCTGAGCTCTTCAAAGTCTACTCCTGAGCTCTCCCTTAAGCGGCTCAGCCCCATGGCTGCTGCGGAGTAGTTGGTAAGCGAGTTGCCATTGGTGTGATAAGCGGAACCGAGCGCTGTTTTAAAAAAGAGCTCAGGATCCATGCCCTGGATCTTAACGACCTCATCACCCACCCGCGGTAGCTGCGAGAGGTTAAAGTCTTTAAAGGCATCGTTACCCGCCTTAAATTCAAGCACCTCAAAAAAGGCCGGAAGAATGTAGCTTAAAACCAGGGGCCCCTTTTGCCCGTCGGCTGTTGGCGTGTGAAAGACTTGAAGCGGAAGGCTGAGGGTCCATGAAGAGGGGAGCCGCACGCTAACGTGGGCGTCGTCCATCTGGTGAAACAGTTCAGCAAAGATCAGCATGGCCTCTCTTGAGTCACGGGCCTGGGCCATCCGCTGCCTCAGATCCGTCTTTAACTGCTCCCAGTTCAGGTCGACGGTGGTCGCTTTAAGTTGGAGGGGAGCGTAGTGCTGCTCCAGGATGGCAAAGGTGTTCTCCAGCGCGGAGGTGATATTTTCCGGAACCGCTCCCAGCGGCGAGGTGAAATTTCCGGGAACGGCTTCCAACGACGGGGATGAGATGGGCTGGGTGAGCAGGCTGGCGCATAACGCTCCGCCTCTGGCTTCTGCGGCTCCAGCCGCAACTAAAAAAGACAGCACCACGGCGGTGCCCTTCCAAAGCGACATGATCCCCTCCCTCTGAGAGCGGAGCCAGACCCCGCAAGGTTTTGGTATCATGGAGGCGGTTTTACAATCATGCTACATAAGCCCCTCTGAAAAACATTCCCGGCCCCATCCCAGCCCCCATTGAACAGATTTCAGGGTCCCCTCCCCGAATAGGTTCCGAATAGGTTCCAGGTTCCTTTTTCGAATAGGTTCCAGGTTCCTTTTTCTGGATCTATATATAGACGGCTCCCGAAGCATTTGGGGGACGGAGCCTTGGTTTTGGGGGACGGAGCCTTGGTTTTGGGGGACGGAGCCTTGGTTTTGGGGGACGGA
>CAYRIE010000075.1:0-7679 GCA_964424215.1 uncultured Pseudobdellovibrionaceae bacterium | reverse complement strand
CCCGTTTTGGTCCATGGATGCGGGCTAGGTGAAACGGAGCACGGCGGTTATGCGGAGTGGGCCAGAGTGCCCGCTGAGTGGATCGTCCCTTTGCCTAAAGGAATGACAGCTCGTCAGGCTATGGTCTTTGGCACCGCAGGTTTCACAGCCTCCTTAGCTGCTCACCGCATGCTAGTGGCAGGGCAGAGCCCTGAAAAAGGCCCTGTTGTTGTAACTGGTGCCAGCGGCGGTGTCGGGATGGTGGCTGTGGCATTGATGCAGCATCTGGGTTTTGAGGTGTGGGCCCTCAGCGGGAAAAAGGCCAGCCACTCCCTACTCAGATCTCTAGGCGCGCACAAAGTTCTCTCCGAGATACCTTCCGGAGATCGCCCGCTAGAGTCAGCCATCTTCGGCGGAGTGATCGATAACGTCGGCGGCAGTGTGCTTACCAAGGCGCTGAGCGCAACTCAGCTTTGGGGCAATGTGGCCTGCGTGGGTCTTGCTGAGTCGCCGCAGCTTCAAGCCACGGTGATGCCGCTGATCTTAAGGGGCGTAAGCCTTCTGGGCGTAAGTTCGGGCAACACTCCTCAGCCGCTTCGCAAACTCTTGTGGTCCAAGCTGGCCTCTTCGTGGAAAGCTCCGCAGTTTGAGAATCTTCCGGTCGCCGAGGTGGATCTTGAGGGCCTTCTGCCAGCAATGAAATCGCTTTTAGAGCGCCGTCATACGGGCCGGACGGTTGTGAAGATTCATGTCGGATGAAACTATAGGAGCTACATAAGATACGACAAATGTCTAGACACCCCCAAAAAACTAGATTTTTATAAAAGCCCAGGAGACCAATTATGCCGCAGTTTTTTAAATCCGTTCTTGCCTCACTTGTCGGGACCTTTTTGGCACTCGCTCTCGTCTTTTTTGGATTTTTTATGGTTGTGCTCAGCTCCGTTACGTTCTTTTCGGGAGTAAAGGTTGCAGCTGTGACGGAGCCATCTCTTCTTTTCATTGCGTTGGAAGGCCAGCTCGTTGAAAAAGATGATCCATTTCAGTTTAATTTTCGCGAGCAGATTTTTTTCGGCGGTAAGGCCAGGTCTCACGGACTGTTCGATCTTCAGGAAGCTCTGAGTCTTGCGGCCAACAATGATAAAATCAAAGGGGTGTTCTTTCACCTGAACGGTTTATCGTCGGGTTACTCCAAAGTAGAGTCTTTGCGTAAATCCATCGAAGCTTTTAAAGCCTCAGGAAAGCCCGTGATTGGCTATGCCGATAGCCTTAATGGCACCGAGGCCTACCTTGCCACGGCCTTTGATAGGCTCGAGGTGAATAAGTTTGTCACAGCCGACATTCGCGGCATCTCCTTTATCTTTTCCTTCTTTAAAGGCACCCTCGATAAGCTGGGGATTGAAACTTTAACTTTCCGAGAGGGCGAGTACAAATCGGCCATCGAGACGTTCACTCGCAGTAGTGTCAGTGAGAAGGCGCGGGAGAACTTTAATGAGGTGGGATCTCACCTGTGGCAACAAATCAGTAAAGTTCACGCTGAGCGCTGGGGTTTAACTCCGGCGGAGCTAAACCAAAAGGTGAATAACCTCGCCTTCATGGCTCCGGGTGCGCTCTTAGAGTATGAGAACGTTTCTGTGTCTGGCTCCGTTGCCGCAACCAGAGACCGTCTGCGCGACGAGCTGATTCCTAACTCTTCAAAGAAAAACGGCTTTGTTCCCTACCAGAGATTCTTATTAGGTGCCATGCAGTCTTACGGCGTTTTATCTACCGATGCTGTGGCTGTTGTGCTCGCTGAAGGCGAGATTGTGGACAGAGGTGCATCTGCAGGAAGCTTGATCATAGGGAATAAGTGGGCCAGTGAGCTGCGCGCTGTATGTAACAATAAAAGTGTTAAAGCCGTGGTTCTTCGAATTGATAGCCCTGGTGGAAGCGCACAAGCTGCTGACATAATGGATGATGAGGTCAAGGCCTGCGCGAAATCAAAGCCCGTGTTTGCGAGCTTTTCAGACACTGCAGCTTCGGGCGGGTACTATATGGCAGCTCACGCAGCTAAAATCTATGCTGAGCCCACGACTGTGACAGGCTCCATCGGCGTCTTTGCTTTGCTCTTTCAGATGAAAGACTTTTTAGGTGGGAAGCTCGGCCTTAACTTCGATTCTGTGAAAACTCACGCCTATGCGGATTTAGGTAATCCCGGCCGGCCTCTTGCTCCCTTAGAGGCCCAGCGCATTCAGGGCATGGTCAGTCACGTGTACGATGTTTTCTTAAACAATGTTCAAGAGGGCCGCAAGTTTGAAGACCTTGAGAAACTCAAAAGCCTAGCAGGGGGCAAAATTTGGACAGGCTTTGGAGCCCACGAGGTGGGGCTTGTGGATGAGCTGGGTGGACTCCAAGAGGCTATTCGTGACGTGGCCAGTGAAGCGCAGCTGGATAAGTACATCGTGGAGTTTTACCCCAAAGCCGGCAATCCCTTTGAACTTGTATTAAAGGAGATGGGGCTTGAGATGCTCACAAAGCTGCGCCTAATTAAAGCCTATGACCTTATGAATGAGGTGCAGGAGAGCGGGCCGGTGCAAAAGCTCTACATGCGGCTCCCCTGGGATCTTCACTTCCAGCGGCTTTAAAACAGGCTGCGCAGATATCCGGACAGAGATCCGGAAGAGGCGATCAGCCAGTAGTAGGTCCAAAAGCGGGGTATGCGTAACAAACTGGCTAGAAAGACCAACCGCCGGGGCGTGGAGATAAATCCAGCGGCCCAGCAGGTCACTGAAAAAGGGAGCGGGGTGAGCGCGCCGAGGATGAGGCCCCAAACCCCAAACCGTTCCATCCGGTGGGTGTTGATCTGATCGAGCTTTTGCCTCAGGGTGTTGGCCCATTTGAGTTTAACCAGCATCCGTCCCAGCTCCGCACCGATCATGCCTGCTATCGAAGAGACGACGCCTAAAATCCCAACATAAAAGAGCCAGTCTTCCGCAAGTTCAGAGCGCGATAGAACCAGGAGAATCAAGTCCGGGGGTATGGGCGTAATAAAGGAGTCGGTGATAAGAAGGGAGGTGGCCAGGCCGAAAAAACCAAACTTGGCATAGACCCAGGCCGCAAAGTTTTCGATCTCTTGCTCAAAAAAGAAGACGGTTCCTAAGATCAAAATGAACAGAGTGGCCACAACAAAAAGAGTTTGCCACAGAGCCCGCCGCAATAATTTTTGAAACTCAGGAGATGATGTCGTCATGCTCTGACCCGGTCGTTAGGTGTTCTTTGAAGGGGCAAGGTAACTGCTTTGAGCGTTTTTAAAAAGCCTTTTTGAGTCTTGCAGGTGACAAATTCTGTCCCCATTGAGGGTTTTTCCAGAATAACAAGGGATTTAAAGCGTATGGGTGACCTTAAGTTCGTGGAACAACTCTTGCCTTAGGTTCCTGCAGGAGTTGGAGGTCGACTTATGCGAACTTTTGGCGTTGAGGCCCTGTCCTCACTGAAAAGCCTGGCTTTGATTTCAGTAGCCCTCACTGGGCTCGGTTGTCAGAAGGCCAAGATGACTCACACGCAGCCCGTGCACGAGGCCGTGGTGATTCAAGATGAAAATCGTCGGCCCGTGGTGGAGCCTGTGGCTCCAAGACCTGAGGTCACCTTACCCCTAGCGCCCCGCCACCCGGAAGCTCCGCCCACGCGCCAGGAACCTGTAGTGACGCGGATTGTGATTGGACCAGACAGGCCACAAGCCACCACTATAGAGTACACAGATATCAACTATGAAGGCCCTTCACGGGTGATTTACGACTGCGCTCAGGACTGCCCTGCTCCTCAAACGGCGGCGCCCGCGCCGCGCCCGCAACCTCAGCCGGCAGCACCTGCACCTCAAGTTGCGGCTCCGGCTCCTCAGCCAGCTCCCGCACCTGCGCCCCAGGAGCCTTCTGTTCAAGTCAGCGCGCCCCAGCCTCAGTATGAGCAGGTTTGCTATGCCTCAGACTTTTATCAGCCAAGCCCCGAGAAGGTTGACCTACTCGTTGTGGTGGATACTGCGGGAGCCAACTTTGATCGAACCGACCTTTTGGGAAAAGCGCTCGCTGCCTATGTGGAGCGACACACTCTAAGAGATCGCCACGTACGCCTTGGGATGATCCCTGCTCACGGTGCAACGAGTCCCTATTCGGGCCGGCTGTTTCAGCCACTACCAACATCCACATCGCGTGCTCAAGATGTGGCTGACTTGGATTTAGACAGCATGGAAGGTTTATCTGCTGAGGCCAGAGCCTTTATCGAAAACGGTAACCCGCAGGTGCGTGACGGTGATGCAGCCAACCCCTTGGTTCTGGACTCACTGGAGTTAGATCTTACCAACAATAATTTCGAGTGGTACGCCAGAACCAACATGGATTTTATGCCTGAAGACGTGAACTCCGATGGCGGTCAATCCGGTATGTACTCGCTTTATCAGGCCCTAACGGTGAATTTTCAAGAGCTTAGGTCAGAGGGCCTTTTCCGCGAGGATGCGACCCAACACATTCTTTTTATCTCCAACGAGGCGGATCTATGTGCAGCTAGGTTTGCAGATGCCACCCCCGAGAGCGCCCAAAAACCCATGGATAAGCAGTACCCTGATTTAACCCGTGAGCAAGCAGCGCGCGCCAGAGATTGTGATCAGACCGGATTTCAGCAGCAGGATCTTGTGGCCAGAATTCAAGAGCTGCAAAACAATTACGCTCTTACAGTTTCCTCCATTGTTCCACAAGACAGGTCTCGCTTCAGCTCTCTGCACCCTTTCAACGGAAAGGAGACAGAGGTGGGTTCAGGCTACATTGAAGTGGCGCAGCAGACGGGTGGTTATCTTTACGAACTTTTTGACCTGACTGCGAACACGCTAAGAGAGTTCTCCTACGCTGTAGAGGATCAGTTTGAAGAGGGACTCACGGCGGCCTATTTGCCATCAAGTTTTCGCCTAGAGTACACAGGAGAGCTGGCTTCGGTCCAAACTGTGGTCATGGACGAAATTTTTGACCGTGCTCTGCTAAATCAGAATCTTCCCGCCCATTGTTTGGACAGGTCACGTTTTGACCGCAACTGCCCTAATATGAGGGAAGTGCGCAACCAAGTTGTGGATAACGGTGAGAGTCTGGGACAAGGAAGATCCTCAAGGAACGTGGTCCTTGAGGAGGCAGGCCTGTTTGGTTCGAAGGTGCAGATTAACTACTGCACCAGCGTGAGACTGTAGATCTCGAGCCTACATGTTCCGGTAGATTTTAAACTCCACCCTGCGGTTGAGCTGGCGGCCTTGGTAGTTTCCATTATCGCCGATCGGCTCAGCCTCACCCTTGCCAACGGCAATGATTTTATTTGCAGGAATGTCAGTTACGTCAATCAGTAGCGCTCTGACGGACTCAGCCCTTTTCCGGCTGAGTTCTAAATTGTACTCCGCAGCACCCACAGAATCCGTATGTCCTTCGATCACGAGACGAGTCACCCCAGGTCCCCGCTGAAGGTAGTTCGCTAGCTTTGCGAGCACGGGGAAAAAGTCTCTACGAACCTCGAATTTGTTAAATTCGAACAGAACGTCGCGGGCCACGAAAGTTTCCATGGGTGCAGTTGGATCCCGGTCAAACACGGAATCGTTGCCGTCCATAATGTGGTAGCTGGAGGCTGGAGTTGCGGGCTCATCGTACTGTATGGGGCTGTAGGTTTCGTTTTTAGAAAAGAGCGGGCCAAAGGAGTAATTGATTCCTGTGTAGACTCTAAAGTCAGGTGAGGCCGTGCCGTGTATCAGGCCGGTACCCATTCCAAGGTGAGCGGCAAGGTTAGAGCGCGCGTCCCACTTAAGCCCGCCCAACAGTTCCAGACTTGAAAGCGTCCGGTCCGAAGGGAACTGGGTGTTGTCCAGGTGATAGCTGCCGAAGATTTCGCCGATCACTTTAATGTCGTAACCCGGGATGTGGTGGCTCGCGGCCAACGAGCCAATGATTTGATCCCCAAAGGGTTCAATGCCGTAGTCCGGCAGGATGCTGCCTGGGCTGCGGGCTCGGTAACCCAGGTTCACGCCCCAGGCCCAACCCGCATAGGTCGTGTCGGCAGCCACTTCAAAATTGAGGGTGGGGCCGGCACCGTCTCCGGTGAAGGGGTTGTTTTCAATCAGCGGCGTGTTCATGGAGAAGATAAAGGCAACGCCGCCATCCTCATCTCCCATGAGCCGCACCTTGGTGTTAAGTTTGACTTCAGTTAGGCCCGTCTCAGAAAACTGAGCGCCCCCGCCAGAGTTGTCTACGCTTTGGTGAAGCAGTTGCGGCAGACTGATCCCCACATCCCATCCGTTCATCAGTCCCACGCCCAGGTGCAGATCCATGGAGGTCAGTCCATCGCTCACGGACCCGAGGCTTTGGTTGGAAACGTCGCTCAGATTGGGCAGGCTGTTTACCGCGTAGTTAAAAAACAGCCCTGTGTTGAACACTCCGGGTCGAAGGGTCTCTGATGAGTGGACGGTGACAAAATCCAGACCGCTGGTGGTAGGATTGAAGTTTTGAGTGTCGGCGCCCACCACATTGGCCCAGGAAAAATCCTGCGGCGCGAGGATGAGGGCAGCGAGGATCGCGCTTCGGATAACAGAAGTGCACTTAACCATGATGAATCTCCTAAGCATGCTTTATTACAGCGAAGGTTGGCAGAAATGTCTACGAGGGGCCGCCCGCGGGGCGAGACCTAGGACTGGCCGGGACAGCACTTAAAGCGGAGTTGGTAAAAAGTCTTTACGAAGTGGTTCGTGGCTCGATCTTGTGCGGCAGGGGCCCACTTCTTGCTGAACTTCTGAGGGCTTTGAGTTAAGTTTCCAACCCGGCCAGGAGTACCTCCAGAGCCATTTTTCGAGGAGAATTCATGAATCTGATACTGTCTATGCTGGTTCTTTGGGGAGCCGCCGTCGGCTGCACAAAAAACCGCGCCCCGGTCCCAGCGCCTCCCACTGAGGCCTCCCTACCTAATGAGGCCCTCATCAGTGGTGATCTTCTGCCGGGAGTTAAGAAAATAGCCATCATTGGGGATTCCCTCACCGAGGGCTACGGTGTGGATGCCTCCGAATCCTTCGGGCAAGTTTTAGAGAATTTGCTCCATGAACAGGGGCGCCCTGACCTTTCGGTGCAGAGCCTGGGGGGCTCTGGCTCCACCTCGGCCAGCGGTCCCTCGCGCGTTCGTTGGGCTCTTCAAGGCGAGCCGGATCTGATCATCTTAGCTCTGGGCGCCAACGACGGGCTGCGTGGCCTTGCTGTAGATCAGTTAAAGGAGAACTTGATAGAAACTGTGAGGGCCGCAAAAGAAGCAGGCGTGCAAGTGGTTTTAGCGGGAATGAAAGCTCCCCCTAACTTGGGTAGAGCGTACACGCAGAGCTATGAGGCTGTGTTTCATGAGGTCGCAGCAGAGGAGCAGATTCCACTGATGCCCTTTCTTTTGGAAGGTGTTGCTGGTGTAGATGAGTTCAACATCGACGATGGGATTCACCCCAATGCTAAGGGGCACCAAATTATGGGAAATAATTTGTTTCTGTTCCTTAAGGAGCAAAATTTCTAAACAGATTGAGGGGAGGAAGCAACTTTGCAGGTAGCGGTTCAAAATCTACATAAGTCCTATCATCAAAGTGGTCGAGCCGTTCGGGTTCTAAAAGGGCTTGATCTCACCGTCAATTCAGGTGAGAGCGTGGCTATTATCGGCAGATCTGGCAGCGGTAAATC
>CAYRIE010000074.1:0-7703 GCA_964424215.1 uncultured Pseudobdellovibrionaceae bacterium | reverse complement strand
ACTCTAAGGAACGAAAGCCCCTGTTTGATGTGCTCACCTGCCTGCTCCACAAAACCACCCTCGATAAGGCCCAGACCCTACTGAAAAGTAACGCCGAGTTTTATCTGCGACCGCTCAGGCACCTTAAGTTTCTCTGGAATGAGCGGCCCGATCTTTTGCGAAAGACCCTTGAGATCGCCAGCCGCATCCAGTTTTCACTGACCGAGCTTCGCTACACCTACCCCAAAGATCACCTCCCCCCGGGTATGGACGCCACGGTTTATCTGCGCACTCTTGTGGAAAAGGGGCTTAAGTCCCGTTATCCACAGGGTACTCCACCTGCCACCCAAAAGATGGTGGACAAGGAGTGCTCGCTCATTCAAGAGCTCGGCTATGAGGACTACTTCCTCACGCTCTGGGAAATTTGTGAGTTCGCACGTGAAAAAGGCATTCTTTATCAAGGCCGGGGATCGGCAGCCAACTCGGTGGTCTGCTACGCCCTGGGGCTAACCAACGTGAACCCCACTGAGATTGACCTTTTGTTTGAGAGATTTATCTCCAAGGAGCGCGGGGAGCCGCCGGACATCGACATCGACTTTGAGCACGAGCGCAGAGAAGAGGTCATTCAGTACATCTACCAGCGCTACGGCACAGAGCGAGCCGCGATGGTCAGCACCGTGATCACCTACCGCTCCCGGCTGGCGCTCAGAGAGGTGGCCAAGGTGATGGGGGTGCCGGCCTCACAGATTGATCAGCTCATCAGGCTCATGGGACGAGAGGGCATCTCCCACCTTTTGGATCATCCGGAACTGATGCAAAATTTTGGGCTCTCAGCAGAAAGGCTTCAGCGGCTGCTGGAACTCGGTATGGAGCTGCAGGGTTTTCCCCGGCACCTTGGCATCCACACCGGCGGTTTTGTGATCTCTGCCACTCCGCTAAAAAAAATTGTGCCCATCGAAAAGGCCACGATGGACCAACGCTACGTGGTCCAGTGGAACAAAGATGACATCGACACCTTAGGTCTGATGAAAATTGATGTGCTTGCTCTAGGAATGCTGACCGCTCTAAAAAAGGGACTTCAGCTCCTTAAAGATCACAAACAGATGGATCTTAAGCTCCATCAAATTCCCCCCGGGGACCCCGAAACCTACGAAATGATTCAGAGGGCGGAAACGGTCGGCGTGTTTCAAATCGAGTCCCGCGCCCAGATGTCGCTGTTGCCACGCCTGAAGCCTAAGTGCTTTTACGATCTGGTGATCTCAGTGGCGATTGTTCGCCCGGGCCCTTTGCAGGGCGGAATGGTTCACCCGTTCATTCAGCGCCGTCAGGGTCTTCAAAAGGTGCGGTACGCTCACCCCAGGCTGGAGCCCATTTTAAAGAAAACCCACGGCGTCCCCATCTTTCAGGAGCAAATCATGCAGATGGCGGTGGCCGTTGCCGACTTTACGCCGGGCGAAGCTGACGAGCTCCGCAGGATCATGTCCTCCAGCTGGAAGAGCAACACTCTGATGGAGGGGCTGCGCCGCAGGCTTTACAACGGGATGGTGAAAAATGGTCTGACTCCAGAGGATGCCCATCAGGTTTTCAACACGATCCAAGGTTTTGCCTCCTATGGTTTCCCCGAAAGTCATGCGGCCAGCTTCGCTCTGCTAACCTACGCCAGCTGCTACCTTAAGCGCCATCACCCGGATGTTTTCGTCTGTTCCCTGCTCAACAGTCAGCCCATGGGGTTTTACGCACCTCGCACGCTGATCCTTGAAGCTCAACAAAACGGCGTCCCCTTTTTGCCGCTGGATGTAGGGATCTCTCAGGGGGATTACACTTTGGAGCCCCATGCTTCAGGCCATCTGGCCGTGCGAGTGGGTTTTCGCGCCCTCTTTGGTTTCCCTAAGGCTGCCACCGAAAAACTTCTTTCTGCGCGCAAGCAAAAGTCTTTCACCTCTCTTCAAGACTTTGTGGCACGCACGCAGCTCTCACCCACTCACCTTAAGCAGCTGGCTTTAGCCGGGGCCCTGACGCGCTTTGGTCTTTCTCCCCGCCGCGCTCTATGGATGATGAGCACCGTTTCGAAAAAGCAGGATTTTTTCACGGGGCAGCTGGACGCCTTAGAGCTTGAAGCTCCTAGCCTCCCTTATGAGTCTTCATGGGAAACCCTGGAGCGAAAATACCGCCACTTTGGCTACTCTATTGATGAGCACCCCTTAAGCCTTTTGCGCCCGGCCCTGACTCGCTCCAACGAACTGATGCGGCCTCAGCACCGAGCTCTTTTTGTCAGGTCCGATGAACTAGAAGAGATGCCCCACAAAAAGGTCATCAAAGTCGCAGGTCTTGTCAGCATGCTGCAGCGGCCACCCACGGCCAAGGGCGCCTGTTTTGTGACCCTAGAGGATGAGCGCGGCTCCATCCCGTTGATTCTCGCCCCTGAGGTGTATAAAAGGTTTCGCCTGACTCTGAGCGATCATCACTTAGTTTGGGCTGAGGGGACCCTCACCAACGTCTCGGGAGTGATCAACGTTCAGGTGCGCACCCTTCAGCCCCTCCCCTTAGAGCGCATGAGCCTGCAGCCCTAGCCCGCACGGGATCTCCCTTGCTACTTGGGCAGGAGGTCTTTATATTTTCCTAAAGCTACATCCTATTTTCTTAAAGCCACATCAGGGAGCTGCAGCTGAAAAAAACTCTCCTCATCCGCATGGACCGCCTCGGAGACCTCGTTCTGACCTTGCCCGTGGGCGCCCACTATAAAGAACTAAGGGAGGCCTCCTGGTGGATCCCCGCGGGCCTTGGTTTTGTCGCCCAAAGCGCTCGGCCCCGACCTGAGTTTCGCGAGGTGGCTAAAACCTTTTCGCTGAAAACTTTCATCCAGCTTTACAGGCAGCTTCGAAAGGAGCGCTACGCGCAGTCTTTGATCTTTTATGCACCGGCGTGGGTGTACCTGTTGATTTTTTTGGCACGCATACCCGTTCGAGCCGGGCGCCGCAGCCAGTGGTACTCCTTTTTGCTGCTCAATCGCGGTCTCCGGCAAAAAAGAAGCCTCTCTGAAAAAAATGAACTCAGCTACAACGCCGAGCTTGTAGAGAAGACTCTAAAGCTCAAACCAGAATCCCCTCTAATTGGACTTAAGCTCACTCCAAGTCCAAAGGCCGCAGAAGTTCTTAAGAGCTTTGGCCTTACGTCCCACGGTTATATTGTGATCCACCCTGGCATGGGGGGCTCAGCTCTTAACTGGCCCACTGAAAACTACCGCAAGCTTATTGAAACGCTACTTGAGCGCGGGGAGAAGGTGGCCCTTACCGGCACCCCAGCTGATCACGCCTACACTGAGCCCCTGAGGGACCTTCAACCTAGGCTTCACTGGCTGGCGGGAAAGCTTTCAGGACCTGAGCTTCTGGATGTACTCTCTGAGGCCAAATGGGTGCTGGCCCCTAGTACGGGCGTGGTCCACCTGGCCGCCTCCCTTGGCACCCTCACCTTCGGGATTTACTCGCCTATAAAGGCTGAGTCTTCGCTCCGGTGGGGACCCGTAGGAGAGAGGGTGCACATTCTTGAGCCCACAAGCTGCCCCCACTCACCCGAATGCCTTCAAAAAAACTGGCCCGAGCATCCCTGCATGAAAAAGCTAAACTTCACAGGACCTCAAAGCGACCTCGACAAAGGTTAACCCCGCGGCAGCTCTCAGATGCCTCAGGCCCCAAAGCAGAGTATGCTAACAGGGAAAGTTAACATCCTTAGAGGAGCGGCAGCATGAATATGAAACACCTATCTCTTAGTCTTTTAACGGCGAGCTTTTTATTTCTCGTGACCTTGCCCGCAGAGGCTTTGGTTGAAATTCGAGGCGGCTACGGAATTTTAACCCCTGAAGAAGATGGCGCAGAGAGCCTGGGCGGCTTAACGGCAGATGTTATGGTCTCTCCACCCGCAGTGGGTCTGGCCTTCGGCCTGCGCTACGAGAGCCCTAGCGATAAGACCGACGGCGTAAAAGTAACTTACGAGCGAGTCTCCGCTCAACTGGCTTACACGGCTCTTGACCTGATGCTGGTAAGGCTTGATCTAGTCGGCGGCATTGGTCTGAGTGAAAAGATCAAAAGCGGCGGTTTTGAAATTGATGACGGCAGGACTTTTAACGTGGGCGTGCTAGGGAGCGTGGGCCTGGGTCTTATCAGCCTCAACGCCGAGCTTGGCTACCATATGGGAAAGATCAAAGGCAACGGATTAGAAGTTGAGACAGATGGAGTTTACACCAAGTTCCTGTTGGGATTTGGCATCTAACTGCACCCTTTCGCTAAGTTAAAATTTCCGAAGGCTCCTGCCCCTCGCGGGAGCCTTCATAGCAGTTCAAAATACGTCGATGGGCCTCATCGCAAAGATCCCTTCGATCCGAAGAAGCATCCACCAAAATGGGCTCCAAAAAGTGAACCTGCGCTGAGACCTCTTTAAGAGCCGTCATCTTCTTAAAGTGCGGGCCAAATTTCATATCCCCATACCAGCAGATCTTGTCTCTATGATCGGGAGCAAAGGGCTCCCCATTGACAGTAAGGTACTTGATACAAAGAGGCTGAATCGGTATCCCAAGCTCTGTTGCCACCGTAAAGAGGCCCGGCCGAAAGGGCATCACCGTCTCACCATTACCTGAGGTGCCCTCGGGGAAAACCACCAGGTTGAAGCCGCCCCTAAGGACTTCGCCCACAGCTTTAAGGTCTTTTTTAAGGCGCGAAGGCTGGCGCCGTTCCACAAAGAGGCTGCCCCCAGATTCTGCAATGTCTCCTAAAAAAAAGGTCTTCTGCAGCTCAACTGAAGTGACAAAAAGAGCTGGCACCGTTTCAATCAGCACTAAAATATCCAGATACGACATATGATTGCACACGATCAAGCGCGGCGCCTGGGTTTGCTCAAGCCGCTCAGGATGAACGTGCTCAATTCGAACATTCATCGTACTTAAAATATGGGAGGCTGAGCGCTTCATATTCGCCAGATACTTGTGGCGCCTTTGGGTCATGTTTTTTTCTGACCACCGAATTAGGTAACCCCTTGCGATGAACTTACTTAGCTCAGCACTGACTTTCAGCAGTTTTCCCATCAGCTTTCTGCTCCTTGATTTTCAACAAACTTTTTTCGGTGCTGAGGCGACAGCTCCTCCACGTCCACAATCGTTAAAAAATCGATGCACTGAAAGTCTGTGTCCAGTGCGGGCTCAAGGGCCACCTTAGCACCGGCGCGAATGTAAGATACCATTAAGGCCGGCAAAAGCTCCTGCGCCTGCTCAACGTTTTTAGGATCGTCAAAATCAATTTCACTTTCTGCCAGCGCTTCCGAAAAACCTTTCATCCGGAAAGGCTCCGTTGGCCGGATGCTGTACCTATCTGAAACCCATCCTCTTCTTTGAGCGTAGGCGGCTATCAAAACAGCGTCAGAAAGCTCCATGGTCTTAATGCTGGTGCACCCGAACAGGAAGCGGCTTCGAGTGGCCCTGAAGTACTCACCAATTCCCCGCCAAAGCAGCTGCATCACCATGCCGTTGCGATGATCTTTGCTGATGCAGGCTCTGCCTAGCTCAATTTTGGCGCCATCCTCAGCCAGAAGGTCAGTGAGGTCAAATTCACTCTGAGAGTAAAACTTCTGAGTGTAGTGGCTTGAGGCCACACGGTAAGTTCCCACAACGGTCTCTGACTGTTTTTCGATGATCATAAGGTGATCACACAAAATGTCCATTTCATCGACGTCGATGCCCGACTCGTTTTCTTTTCGATTGAGTAGCTCGCTATGAAACACTTGGTACCTGAGCTTTAAGCAGCTAATCAAATCGTCCACGTTGGCGGCCGTACGGCACCGATAGGGGCCACCTTCCACCGTAAACGAAACTCTCGGGCGAAAAGAGTTCACCTTGTGCTTACTCAGCTTAAGAAAACTCTCAAACTTGTCGAGCCGGGCTTTAATTTTCTCAAGTGACTTCAACGCCAACGCTATTCCCTACTTAATATCAGTCCATGCGGACATGTGGTAACTGGTGTCCCCCTGCCCAAATCTTTCGCTTTCCTGCAGGTAGGCGGCATTTCCGGCGCCATCAAGGTCGGGCAGAGTGCCTTCTAGGTCTATAAAAGCACAAACAGAGTAGTAGCCCATTTCCATTTCAGTGGCGCTTTTTCCCCGCTGTTGCCAGCTGCTCACCTGACCTTGGCAGGAGCCCCCTGAGCAGTTCAGTGTACCGGTACCGGTGAGAACACCCACGTCAAACAGGATGCTGTTGCAAGAGGACTTAGTGAGATACACAAAAAGCGTGCGGGCTCCCGAGTGAGCCTTGCAAGCGCTCGATTCGCACTCCGCTGTGAAATTGGGCAGCACTATTTTACCTTCCATCGCGCCCTCGCAGCCCACAAGTAGCGCCGCCGTAAAGAGCGGTAACAAGAATTTTAAAGTGTGTGAGATCCTCAAGTGCCATCCCCTGTTTGGTGGGCCGAAGATTATGCTCAGCTAGGCCGAAAATCATTTAGAAAAACGTGCTTTTAGCATAACGTAGGTCCTACGACCGCCCGGACCGTAAATTCTGCGCGGTGTCACACCCTCATGGAGAGCCCACATGAAGCCACCACGAGCCCCCCAGCAGCCCTTCACTCACAAAGATCCTCACGGACAAGAGCGCAGTGATCCCTATCACTGGCTCCGAAACCGGGAAAACCCCGAAGTCTCCACCTACCTGGAACAGGAGAACAGCTATTTTCGCGCCGTTATGGCCGACACTGAAAATCTTCAGCAGGAGCTTTTTGAAGAGCTTAAGGGGCGACTTAAGGAAACAGATCAAAGTGTCCCCTACCGTCTGGGTCCTTATGAATATTATACGGCCGTGCAGGAAGGCCAGCAGTACCCAAGTCACCACCGCAGGGAGGGCGGCAAATCTCAGCTACTTCTTGATCAAAACCAGCAAGCCCAGAATCAGGACTACTACCATTTGGGCGCATTTGACGTGAGCCCCAATCACCAGCTGCTTCTTTGGGGCGAGGATTTAAACGGCTCAGAACACTACAGCCTTAGGGTTAAGGACATCGGCACAGGCGAGATCCTAAAAGATATGATTCCAGGTGCCAGCGGCTCTACTGCATGGGTTAAAGACAGCTCCGGATTCCTTTACACCTTGCTAAACGATCAAGATCGCCCTAACCGCGTGATGTTTCATAAGCTCGGCACCGATCCCAAGGACGATGTCCTGATCTTTGAAGAAAAGGATCCGCAGTTTTTCGTCGACTGCAACCTTTCTAAAGATCAGAACGTGCTCTTTATCAACTGCTCCGGAAAGATCACCTCAGAGAGCTTGTGGCTTCCGAGCGATAAGCCGCTCGGGCAGCTCACATCCGTATATGGCCGCAAAGAGGGCGTGCTCTACCATTGTGACAGCTTTCGGGAGGGAGAGTTTTTGGTGCTCACAGACGACACCGAGCCCAACTTCCGCCTGATCAGCCTCACTAAAGAGGGCCAGGTTTCCAAAGTCTGGGTTACGGGGCATCAGGATCTTTACCTAGAGGATTTTGATGTTCACAAAAACTACTTCGTCTACGGCTGGCGGCAGCGAGGGTTACCGAAAATCAGTTGGGTTAATCTGAGCACGGAGTTGGCTCAAGAGATCCCATTTGAAGAAAAAATATACTCCGCCTCCTTAAGAGGAGCACCCGAGTTTGACTCCGACACCTTTCGCTTTACTTTTAGCTCCCCTAAATCCCCCCAAAGGGTGCAGGAGT